>WTBJ01000001.1 GCA_013139135.1 Mycoplasmataceae bacterium
AATCCAGAAACACCACCAGAAGTTACAACATTACAATTAGTAACAACTATTTTATTTCTTATTTTGGGATTAAGTTTATTGTTAATAACAATGTTATATGCTGCTTCAATTTTTATTTAAAAATAAAATTATCTTGAAATAAGTAAAATAATTAATTTAAAAAAAGACAACCAAGACCATAGGGTTGTTTTTTTTCGCTAATTTTGGTGGATTGTATATTCGGAAATTGATGATTTATCTTAATATTTTTTATTGTTTTACAATTGCTGTATTCATATATTCATTTGTATATATGAATACAATGTTTTACTATATTGTGATGTGATATAATAAAATAAAAAAAGAAATAGAAAATAAGAATTAGACAAAAAGAAATAGAAATATATTTATTATAAATAAATACTTAATTGAAAAAAGGTACATTAATTGAAAAATAAAAAATACGTATTCAAAAAAAACATGTCATTCTTTTGTCTTTCGGGTCTCCTTATACTATTTCCTATCTCGATATATCAAAATATGAGTATCAATGAGGAAATACCAACTCCAAGTTTAGAGACAATCGAAGGTCAAGTAATTGACTTAGACCTTGGTGGAAATAGTTCTGGAATGATAATGGACACAACCGCTGATGGAGATGCTGACACTCTTTATATGTGAGGAGCTAATGAATCTGGTCAACTTGGACTTGGTGATGATGGAAATTATTTTAATCCACAACAAATTTTTTCCGGCGAAAATGTGACGTTAGTTGATTTTGAACAAGGGGGTCAACACTCAGGGATGACAGTTGACACAACAAATGATGGTGTTGCTGACACTCTTTATATGTGAGGTTCTAATGAGTTTGGTCAACTTGGACTTGGATCTGAAAAAACAGATTCTTTTTATAATACACCACAAGAGGTAGAGAATTTTCCCGAAGGAACATTAATTGATTTAGAACTTGGATCTAGCGATTCGGGCGTAACAGTTGATACTACTGGAGATGGAATCGCCGACACCCTTTATATGTGAGGCGATAATAATCTTGGCGAACTTGGACTAGGGAATTTCACAGAATATGATACACCACAAGAGGTAACATTACCACAAGGTGAATTAGTTGATTTAGATTTAGGTTACTTTCATAGTGGGGTAACTATTGATACAACAGAAGATGGAAATGCTAATTCTCTTTATATGTGAGGATCTGATTACCTTGGACAATTAGGGGATGGTAATAATTCTGGTTCCAATCCAACAAATATTCCAGACGAAATTATAATTGATTCAAATGGAACTTTAATTGATTTAAGACTCGATGGATATAGTAGTGCAATATCAATTGATACAACAGAAGATGGAATGGCTGACACCCTTTATACATGGGGGGATAATGAATCTGGTCAACTTGGTCTTGGAATTAATGATAATATTATAGATATTCCAAATCAAGTAACGGCTCTTCCGGAAGGTACATTAGTTGATTTGGAGATGGGACCTTTCCATATGGGGGCAACTATTGACACAACGCAAGATGGAGTGGCTGATTCCCTTTATATGTGAGGAGATAATGAATCTGGTCAACTTGGTCTTGGCGATAATACAGATTATAATATTCCACAAAAAGTTGATATAAATAAAATTGGAATTCCTTATAATCTTCAACTTGGATATGATAGTACAGGGATAATGTTTGATACAACCGCCGACGGAAAAGTTGATAGTCTTTATATGTGGGGATCTAATGAGTTTGGACAACTTGGTCTTAGTAATGATAAAAATTACAACACTCCACAACAAGTTGGTTTCTTTGTAGAGACATCACCAATAATTGAAACCACTAATAACATTCTTTGGTTTTATATATTCTTAGCTTTATTTATGTTGATTATAATAATTATCATGACTGTTTCAATTTCAAAGGAAGTTAAAAAGAAATTGACAAAAAAACAATTTAAAATAATTTAATTGAAAAGAAATAAAAGATATAAATAACAAACCACATTACTATAAATGTGGTTTGTTATTTATATTTATAATATTGAATTATTACTATCGATTAAGATTTCATCTGGTCTTTTGCTAATTTAGCTATTGTTAATAATTTATGCATATTTTCCTCATCGTTTGTAATTTTTAATGAGGGAAAATTTATGACTATCTTTTTAATTAATGCTGTATTTCCAGGGATGTTTGCAACATCCTCAACAGTTTTAAGTCCATTTTTCTTGAAATGATTAGATGTTATTGGACCAACGCCTCAAATTGCTTCAAGGCCTTCATCACAATCTAACATTTTTTTTCATCTTTTTACTTCAACTATCATATGATCTTTATCCAATGTGATATTTTGTTGATTATTTGTAGGGGGGATATTTGATTGTGTTTTCATTTGGTTTTTACTGATTTTATTATGTAATTCTTTAAGATCTTAGTTTCTATAGATTTTCTTTTTTTGAAATTACTATGTTTAAATCTGTCAATATTTAAGTCGATGTTTTGAACAAAGGTATTTTTTTAGACCAAATGATCAAACGCTATTCGCTATTTATATATAAATTATACTACTATTTTTTTATTTAATTTTTGCTCCATTGCGGATGTAATTTTTATTAAGATGTCGTTTTTTCTTTGTAATTGATAATCTTTTAATTTCTTATTTAGTTTTCACTTTAAAATAAGTGATAATTAATATATGAACAAAAAATTAAAGGTATCAGTAATATTTGGAGTGATTATTTCACTAATTGGAATCTCACTCCTACTTCTATTAGTGGTTTTTGCTAAAGATGATAAAAACCCGCTATCTCCTGAATTGGTTGAAATAAATGAAACGACAGAATCGACAACATATCAATCAGAAACATCACATTATGATTTATATAATTATATTCAAGGTTCTGAAAGTTCAATTACAGACAATGAAGGAAACCCTTATGTTGCACGAGAATATTTTGAAGCACCAGGTCAAACAAAAACCTATATAAATCATCCTTATTATGAAGAAGGGATTCTTCAGGGAATTGTTTGAGGGGTTTCTAATTCGACATCATCTTCAATATATTATTATCCAATCGATCATCATGATTCAACAAATCCATTACTTTGAACATTAGACAGTTCTCCTGAGTTAATAACAACTATGGACAACGTTTTAATTCATCATGATGTCGCTAGAATTCATGATAGCGAAATTTATATTGTTCCTTATAATGATATTGGTCAAGAACCGCAAGGTTCTGCAACCATCTTTGATGAAGAGCAATACAATGAATATATCTTGATTTATAATGATCAAACAGATGAAAGTGTTGTTCTTGATTTGAATGAAATATTAAGCCTTACCGATGAAGCATTAAAATCAGAAAATGAGTTTTCAATTGTTAATGATAATGATTTCTTGCATATTAATGGTTTTGATTATTATCAAGGTGAATTATTTTTATCTTCAAGAAATACTAACGCAATCTATGGTATTAATATATTTTCAGACTATACTTCTGAAAACCCATCTTTAACAAATTCGTTTAGTGATATAAATCCATCACTTGAATTTGTCATCAGCAATCCAACAACTTATGATTATTCAGAAGTTGATAGTGATGGAGAAGTTCCAATTACTAAAAATGGAATAGTTTTTAATAATGATGTTTCAGATGGTTTATATAAAAACAATCCTGATTATAATCCTCATTTAAATAGTAATTGAGATACTAATTCTTCTTCAGGACAAAATATCGCTTTGGACTTTTCATATAATGACACGATTTATGAACGCGAAGATACTTCGTGAAGTAATTTGGATGATGATTTATTATTTGCAGGTCAACACGATGTAACCGTTTCTAACCAATGAATTGAAGAAATTGGACCAGAAAACATCTTTGTTGATTCAAGTTTTTATGATCCCAACAATTATTATTTAACAATGTTTGATGATCATAATAATGAAAATCGTCCGACGTTTATGAATTATCATTACAACGATCTTGGTGTTAATGATAATGAGCATATGGGTAAATGAACAAACCCTGATGTAACTGGAAAAGATTTTACACCAGTTACTCAATCATTTGTAAAAATGATTGAAGTTGATCCTGTTGAGGGAACTTATACTTTATTATTAAATTTTCAAGTTCCGCTTTCAACAATTAAATCAGGAGCAACATTCTTTACATACGACAATCAAAATATGTTAGCAGTTTTATCCGCTGATTCGCACACTATTAATGATGACGGAACTGATAGTGAACGTTATTCGGAATATAACGTATATGAATTTGACAAAATTGATACAGAAACTTTGCAATTTTCAAATGATAATGTAATTAGTTCATATCAAGAAATATATACTGATCATGATTTATTTAAAGCATATCCATTATTTTGAGATTTAAATATTCAAAACATTTCTGCTTCAAATACATCAATTTGAGGAACGTAGTTCAATAGGTAAACATCAATCTTGGAGCTAATGAACTTAGCAAAATGACCTTATAATTTTGCGAGAAGGGAACCTATTTCCCCACTTGTTTTATATATGTTATTTTTCATTTTAATTTGTATATATCAATGTATTGTTTTAAAAATATTTTTCTAATGTTATAATAAAAAGAAAAGTATTTAATTTATCAAATATTTCATTTTTTTTAAAGAGGTTTACATAATGAAAAAGAAAAATACAATATTTACAAAAAACATATCATTTCTTTGTTTGTCGGGTCTTTTTATAATATTTCCGATCGCGATGTATCAAAACACGAGTATTAATGAAGAAAAAACAATTCCAAGATTAGAGACAATCACAGGTCGAATAATTGATTTTGATTTAGGTGATTTTAGTTCTGGAATAACAATCGATACTACAGGAGATGGAAAAGCTAACTCTCTTTATATGTGAGGAAATAATCAAGTTGGTCAACTTGGACTTGGCGATAATACAAATTATAATACTCCAATGATTGTAACAGATCTTCCCGAAGGGGGAATAATTGATTTTTCACTTGGAGAAACTCAATCGGGTGCAACAATCGATACTACTGGAGATGGAAAAGCTGATTCTCTTTACATGTGAGGAGATAATGAGGATGGACAACTTGGCCTTGGGTCTGAAAAAACAGAGGCATCTTACAATACTCCACAAGAGGTTACAACCCTACCCGAAGGTGAATTAATTGATTTATCATTTGGATCAAATGATTCAGGTGTAACAATTGATACTACCGGAGATGGAGTAGCCGATACCCTTTACATGTGAGGATATAATGAGTATGGACAACTTGGACTTGGTAATTTCGTGAATTATGATACGCCACAAGAAGTAACAGATCTTCCGCAAGGTGGAATAATTGATTTTGACCTGGGTTATCATCATGTTGGAACAATTATTGACACAACAGGAGATGGGACGGCTGACTCTATTTATATGTGGGGTGCAAATTTAACTGGACAAATAGGTGATGGCACTGATGAATCATCTCCAACCCCAATAGAAATTATAATTAATAGTGGTGGGTCTATTGTTGACTTTGAACTTGGTGGATACGACACAGGAGTAACATTTGATACTACCGCCGATGGAAAAGCAGACACTATTTATGTCTGGGGAGGTAATTTTTGAGGTGAACTTGGGCTTGGTGATGATCAATGAGTTTTCCCCATTCCAACAGAATTAAATACCCTTCCAGAAGGTGAGATAATTGATTTTGAGTTGGGACTTACCCATTCTGGAGCAATTATTGACACAACAGGAGATGGAGTAGGCGACGCTCTTTACATGTGAGGAGATAATGAGTATGGACAACTTGGCCTTGGGTCTGAAAAACCTTTGGGATGGTACAATTCTCCACAAAATGTTGATTTAACTGGAATTGGAACCCCCGATGATCTTCGACTTGGATATGCCGATTCGGGATTAACGGTTGATACAATTAGCGATGGCAATTCTGACGCTATTTATATGTGAGGATTAAATGAATATGGTGAACTTGGACTTGGTAATTACTCATCTTACGGTACTCCACAAAATACTGAATTCCTTATTGAACCACCATTACCATTACCACCATCATCACAAGATACAGCAATAGTTAGTGATATTGACACTACTTCAGCAACAATTAATTATAGTTTTTATCCCGGTAACGATGAAACTGGCAATCCTTACGAAGTAACAGATATTACACTTTCAGGAACTGGCATTACAAATAATTATACTGTTGAAACATCATCATCATCAGTGGGAACAATCACGCTTCAAGATTTAGACCCAGCAACAAATTATAATGATTTAATTGTTCATGCTACTTTTAACGATGGCAATACTTATGAACAAACTGTTGATATTTTTACCACTCGTATAACAATTACTGCCCCACATCCAAATGACATCGCGGTAGTTACTGATATTGACACTACTTCAGCAACAATTAATTATAGTTTTTTTTCCGGTAACGATGAAACTGGCAATCCTTACGAAGTAACAAATATTA
>WTBJ01000029.1 GCA_013139135.1 Mycoplasmataceae bacterium
CATTTGGACCTTTCTTTTTGTATTTATATATACAATTTGGCTCTATAGCCTCTTTAAGAATTATCCGCCTTTTTTAATTATTTTTGGTATTTAAATGACCCTTGTCTTTTTTATGAATTTTTTCAACAACGATAGCTGTTGCGATATGTCCTGTGGAATTTACTAAAACAGCAATGAATTCAGTGATGGGAGAAATAACCAAAATAGTTAAATATATTTCTGGGCCAAATCCAAGAGTTCCTAAAACTCCAAGAATAATTAATGAATCGGCGTGACCAACACCACTAGTTCCTAGTGAGGCAATAAAAACATATATAAAAATTAGTAAAATTAATCCAATTGTTATTTCTACTTGTGAACTTCCATAATTATTAGCTGTTAATAAAGCAATGATGGTTGGGGTGAATCCACCACACATAACAAGTCCCATAGAAGTTCCGAGTGTTGGAGTAATTTGGCTAACCTCATCACATGTTCCTAAATTCTTTACAGTGTTTTCTGTAATTGGCAACATTGAAGCTAAAGAAGGGTTGCCTAAAGATGAACCTCAATGATTAATTAATGCTTTACCATTTCGATTAGAAAACATTAAGATGATTGAAACTAATATCATCATTATTAATGTTGCTCCAGCAATAAAGATTACTAAATATCATCCAATAAATTTAACTTGGTCAAGGTTATTAGTTAAACCTAAAAATGGAATTCTTGTTGCAATTACTAACGGAATCATTAAAATTACATAACTGATATATTTAGAATTAACTATTTTTAATGTTTCAAAAAAATACACAACTTCATCATGTTTTTGTTGATGATTTTTTTCCATACCTCTAATAGTAACTCCAATTAAAATTGCAAAAATAACTACTGAACCAAGAAAGGCCGGATCAGTAAATATAATTAACGAATAAGGCACTAATTGATTAATTATGATTGGGATTGATGTATTCCCATCAATATCAATTGTTTCGTTACTAACTGGAATCATCCCTTCTGGGAATAACTTAATGATGGGAATAAACATAAAAGCAACAAAAATACCGATTAATGGCAAAATAATTAAACCAATAATCGAACTTGTAAAGACTGATTTTGTTTTCTTAATATCACCTTTTTTATTATTAATTAATAAAACCAAAGCGGTAAAAACATAAAGTGGAATAATTAATGAAATTAAATCAATAAATATTTCTGAAGGCATTGATAATCAAGTTTTTGTTTCATCGATTCACGTCAAATTACCTCGTTCATGAATGATGGTAATTATATTATCTGTCGGAGCAGAATATTGATAAATTATCCCAAAAATAATTAAACCAAATAAACCAGTTACAATTCCAACTAATAATGCTTTTCTTTTATTATATTTTCTTGTAAAGAAAATAACAATCCCAATAGAGAATAAAAGGAAAACAAATGCCAATCCAGATTGTCATGTTGCAAGACCAAAAAGATGACCAATAGAATTTGGGTCAATACTATAATTTTTTATTTCATCTATGATATTATTCATCATTCTCCGCCTTGAAAACAGTCTCCATTGGAATGTGATGATCAAACAACTCTTCGCCTTCATGATCTTTTTTTCGATGTTTAGTATTTATCAATCGTTCTGCAACGTTGTTTGCGGCGACAAATCCAAAAGCATTAGCAATTCCACGAATATGATTGATTATTCCATCGATAATAAATACGGTTGCGAAATATTTAAATGGTAATCCAATTCCGGCAAGAACGGATAAAACAACAGCTGTATCAGCACCAGGAACTCCAGTCATTCCTAAATTTGTAATCATTACTACAATATATAAAATAATAATAAATGCAATAATTGTTCCAATTCCAACATCGTTTAAAGTATTTCCTTTACTCTGTAACACCATTGATGCCGTCATTAACGCGATCATAGCTGGATAAAAACCTCCGCAGGTGGATTGTCCCATTGATGTCGACATCGATGAAGTCATATGGGCAACATCATCAGATACTCCTAATGATTTTGATTCCTTAATTGTTTCATCTAATAAAATTGGAGCTGCATGTCGAACAAATGAAGCATTAAAATAAACTTTAATATATCTAAAAAAGTTTTTTCAATCTCTATTTCGCATTGTTAAAGCAGTTATTAATAATTCGATTGATAAAACAATAGCTCAACCGATTAAAAATACCCCAATAAATATAGCAAGTCCTTCAAAAGTTTCTGCCATTGTTGTGTAATTAAATAGTAATGGAATTCTTGTTGCAATAACAAAGGGAATTAATGCCGAAACCATTTTAATATATTTACTAATTACCATTTGTGAATTTGTTGCAAATCTGATTATCCCCTCACCGGCTTTATTATCTTTTCGGTGAATTACATGAATAATTATTCCCATAAAGATTGCAAAAAAGACCACGGATAATATGAAATCTATTGAAGTGAAAATATTGATTGAATTAGGAATTGAAGAATTAATGATTCCTGGAATTGTTGTAATTTGTGAATCAAAGTCATCGGTATTTAATGTAGAATTATCGGTCGGAAACTCTTGAATTAAAGATATCAAGGGTCACATTGCGATTGCAACTGTAATCGCAATTAAGGGCATTAATCATATTGAGAAAAATCCCTTAATTAAATTTTCATAACTTATTTTACTATGTCTAGTTCCGTTTAATGTTTTAATAATTGTAAAGAAAATGAAAAACGGAATAACAATAAGAACTAATTCTAGAAAAAGATAAGTAAATAATACTAATCAACTTTGTGCTTCATCAATTCAAGTAGGGTTATTAGGATTTATAGTTGGATCTGGTTGAAAAAAAGCAGTTAAGAATGCGTAACCAATTCCACCAAATAACGCCAAAACAAATGAGGTTCTAATTATTTTTTCAGATTTTTTTATCAACAAAAAAGTTAAGATAAAAATTACAGCTAAAAAATAAAGAAATACAACCAGCGATAATCAATGGGAAATTCCCATAATTTGTAAAACACCATATGTTTCATCCATTATTTAAATCTCCTTTCTATTTTATTTATTTTTCTTATTTCCCTTTTTGATAGTTTATTTTTATTAGTGATCTCGTCTCATTTATTTACAATAATTGTATCCGTTAAAATTGCATCAACATTATTTGCAGTTCTAAACATATCAATTAATGGATCAATTGCTAAAAGTAATGTATAAAAAGTTAAACTAAGTCCGACCCCACTAACAACGGTAGCGGTCGCAGCTCCAGCTATTCCGGGTACTCCAGCCAATCCAAATGAACTTACTAAAGTGATGATAAATAAAATAATGAAAAAACTAAAAAGTGAATTAGCAACTCCAAAACCATCAGTATTAAATAAAGTTACGATTGCAATTGAAGCTGGATAAAAAGCTGCACAATTTATTAATCCCGCACTTGAACCAAAAGAAGGAACGACAGATGCAATATCCTCTTTAATTCCCACCCTTTTCATTGCTTCTATTGAATAAGGAATTGTTGCTGCTGATGATTGAGTAAAAAATCCATATGTTATCGGTTCTTTAATATCACTATACATCTTTTTAATATGAACATCTTTTGGTTTAAATAACAATTTTAATATAGCTAAAATTATAAATATAATTGCAGTTCCCAAAAAGAATCCACCAAGATAAATTCCAATCGAAGAAAAGTTTTGACCAATATTATCTAAAAATAGTGTTGGAATTTTTGACATAATTACCAGCGGAATTAACATTGCAATATATTTAATTGAGGTATTTATCAATACTTTAAAGTTTTCAAACCCGCTAATAATACCTTCTGCTCGTTCATGATCTGTTTTATCAATACTATGAACAATAATTCCAATAAAAATTCCTAATGTAACACAACCCATAACATATGCAGTTGAAGCAAAAATAGATATTGATGATGGCATTCATCCTGTTATTATTCCGGGAATTGATAGTGCCTCATTAGTTTCGTAAATATTATCATAATCTAGGCCACCATCTCCGACTCTTGATCAAATTGGTGTTAAGGCAATTGCAACTAATATTCCAATCGAAATTGTAAAACTAAATGTTAAAAAAGTTCTAAAAAATGTTTTACCTTGTCCAGAATTTTTAACTATAGAAAGAAAAATATTAACAAAAATTAATAATGGAACAAATAAAATCATCAATGAAATGAATATATTTGGAATTAAATTTAATCAAATAATTGCATCAATTTGTCAATTCGTGACTAATTCAGCTTCGAGTTGACCTTGTTCTGGAATTACTGATTGGAATTCATCTAGATTATTTATTACAACCGATTGACTAATTTGAAATATTTCTGAACCAGCCGGATAAAAGGTTCCACCGACAGTGATATCTTCCGTTGTTATGATTGAATAATAGTTTTCGTTAAAAACACTATTATTCAAACCAACAATGATTAACCCTCCAATAAAACCAATTCCAATCGCGACAAAAATAAGGTTAGATCACTTTATTTTCCTGTTTAATCAAATTATTATAAAAATTGTAAAGGCTAAAAATAAAACTATAATCAGCGATTGTCAATAAG
>WTBJ01000051.1 GCA_013139135.1 Mycoplasmataceae bacterium
TCCCAAGTCGACGGATAAACGGACTGATAGTGGTTATAATAAGTTGGGAATAAATAACAATTAATTAATTAATTTCCATTTAAACAAATATAATTATATATATACAAGGAAACAAAAACAATGGACAAACCAAGAGTTAAGACTGTTTCATTCGTTAATGCTAGAAAAATTGAAGGTACTAAACAAAATGAACAATATATCAAAGCTAATGAACATGATCGCAATATTGCAATGAGACAATTAACTGATAAAAATATTAGAAATTTGAAATTTGAAAAAAATGCCCCCGATCATGAAATATTGATTATGCCAGCCAATTTCAATGCCACACTCGAAAATAGAGAAGTTGTTGGCGACATAATTCAAAGGACGACACGCTATCAGTTAGAAAATGAATCTGGTAAAGATGGTTTTCGTATTTTGAAATCATTTTATAATTTTGCTAAAAAAAATAGTGCTCGTCATATTTTATTAAAATATAACAGTTCAGAAAATGAAAATGAATTTTCATGGAAAACAATGGTTATATCTAAATATGATACTTTCCACAAGTTTTTTAAAAGAGTTTATGAAATGGAAAATACAAAAGAAATATATGATGATATTAGTAATGGATATTACATTGATACTAATTATTTAACAACTCGATCATATGTTCAAATTCAGGGTGGTGCAAACAATAAATCTGATGTTAATTATAAATCGTTATATTTCAAAGCATATACCTTGAAAAGTCAAAACAATAATTGTATATTTGCGATTATTAATCGAGTTTTAAAATTAAATAAAAGACATCAAACATTAAGAAATTTATGTGATATTCCGCACGATAGCATGATATCACTGGATGAGATTGAAAATATTGAAAATAAATTAGATTGTAGTATTAATATATATAATGATAATTGTACTGTTTCTAGTAAAATTATCGATGGAGAAATGGAAAACAAAATTGAATATTCTATGTCATATAAATCGAAATCCGAATCAGATAATATTATAAATATCTTATATAATGATGATCATTATATGATGATTTCATCATTTAAAAAGGTTGCTGAAATTAAAGGTAAAAAGAAAAAAAATCATTATGAAACAACCCACATTTTAACATTTGATTATGAGACAATTAACGATGAAAATCAAATGTTTTTAACACGTCCATATAGTATAGCATATACATTATATGATATTAATAAAAAGACATCAAAATCATATTTCCATATGGGTTTCGATTGTACTAAACAATTCATGAAATTTATCAATGAATCGAAATACTATCACAAATATGTTATAATTGGGTATAACAATAGTCGTTTCGATAATTTCATGTTGTTAAACGAATATGCTAAAAATGGTTTTAGTTTCAGTCAATGTTTGTATGTAAATAATAGTATTTTGACAGCAACTATTAAATCCCATAAAATTATTGATTTAAACAGATTTATCACTGGTTCATTAAAACACAATTGTGAATCATTTAAGTGTGATATCCAAAAATCTGAATTTGATCATAGTATTCCACAAGATTATTTCAATAATAATAAGTTTAATGATTTTATCGAAAAATACAAACCTGAATTAAAAAAATACAATATTCTAGATGTCGAAAGTTTATTATCATTAGTCTTAAAATTTAACAAAAATTTGGGTGATATGGGGTTTGATGATTTTTACAATTATTCAACTATCGGTGAAATGTGTTATAAAAAATTGAAAATTGACACAAAAAGTTATAAAAAACCTAACAATATTGAAGATGATGAGTTTATTCGTAAAAGTTTGACAGCTGGACGAACTCAAGCTTTTCAAAAGGGTGATTTAACATTTGATAACGACTTAAAAATGGTTGACGTAGTAAGTTTATATCCATCAGTTATGCAAATGTTTAATTTTCCGAAAGGTGACTATCGAAAAAGTGAAATTTATGAAAAAGGAAAATTTGGTATATACCAATGTTATTACAAATGTGCCCCAAACCAACCCAATATCATGGCACACAGAGGTGGTGATACATTAGGTTGGGATAATAAGAAAAAATTTAAGACTGGTATGACTAATATTGATATCGAAACATGTGAAAAATATGGACATTACTATGAAGTGATTAATGGTTTGGTTTGGGATAGTTTTGGTAATCCATTCAAAAATTATATTGATAATCTAATCAAAATTAAGTCAGGACAGGATGTTCTCAAAATGAATAATTCACCAGATTATAACCAAGCTTTGCGTGAGACATGTAAATTATGTATGAATTCTATTTCAGGTAAAGTCATCCAACGTAATTTTAGTGACGTTATATCCCCAATTAAAAAGAATTTTAAAGAATCGGAAATTGCTCACAAATTTGAAAAAGATTCAATCCATTATTTCGATATTGGGAACCAAATTTATATGAGTGGTGTATTAGAAAATGAATATCGATTGAAATCCTCCTCAAAACCATGTCAATTAGGAGTGTTCATCTATTCATATGCTAGAAGTTTTATGTATGAACTTATCCATGCTATCCCAAGTCGATTATATATGGATACTGATAGTTTATTATTCGAATCTAAAGATTATAGTAAATTAGATAACTTATATTATAATGATTTCCACATTAAATTATATAATGGTGAAGGATTGAAAAAATTAGGACAAATTGAAGAAGAATGCCCCCCAAATTCAAAACGATGTATTATTTTAGC
>WTBJ01000039.1 GCA_013139135.1 Mycoplasmataceae bacterium
AGTAAATTTTTTGAAATAATTCCAGAATTTTCAATTGAATTTATGTCAACTCATCCAACAAATGATGATAGAATTGAATACATAAAAAATAATTTTGTTTGAGAAAAAAGTTTTGAAAAATGTGTGAAGATGATAAAAATAGAAAAAAAGAATTTTTCAAATATAAAGAATATATTGTGTAGAAATTAAAGTTAAAATGTCACCCTGTGACAAAGTAGAAATGTCACCTTGTAAATATGTTAAAATAATTAGAAATAATTATTAATCATACTTTTATGACTAACTACCTAAAAATGACAAAGAAAGAACTACATATTAATACAGTAATGGATAGATTAATAAGAGAAGATATACTAGTAAAAGAAGCATCTAAGATGATAAATAAATCTAAAAGGCAAACAATACGAATAAAAAATAAATATATCCTAGAATGAAGTGCTTGATTAATTCATAAAGCTAGGTGAAAACCTTCAAATAATAAAACAGATGAATCTAAATATGTTAAGCCAATTCAAATAATTAAAGATAAATATTCTGATTTTTGACCTACTCTAAGTTCAGAAATGTTATCTAAAAAGCATAATTTTTTCATCCCTGTATCAACTTTACGACTACATATGATTAAAGCTTGAATATGGAAAGATAAAGTACTTAAAAAGTTACCTAAGCAATTTACAGCAAGACCTAGAAAAGATTCTTTTTGAGAAATGATTCAGTATGATTGAAGTTATCATCTTTGGTTTGAGTGAAGAGAATGAACTAAATACCAGTGCTTACTTGTTGCTATTGATGATGCTACTTGAAAAGTTACTGCTAAGTTTGCTAAAAATGAATGACTAATTGAAACCTTTAAGTTTTGGAAAGAATATATAGAATTAAACTGAAAGCCTAATAGTATATATCTTGATAAATTTGCAACATATAAAGTTAATTATCCTAATGCTACTGATGATAAACAACTACCTACACAATTTTGAAGAGTTTGTAATGAGTTAAATACTAAACTAATATTTGCTAATACTCCTCAAGCCAAAGGTAGAGTTGAAAGAATGAATAAAACACTACAAGATAGGTTAGTTAAAGCTCTTAGGTTAGAAAATATTAATAATATAGAAGGAGCTAATTTATTTTTAAAAGATACTTTTCTTCCTGAATTCAATAAACAATTTATGGTTATTGCTAACACTAATTCAAACTTACATTTAAAATTAAGAGATGATGAAATATTAAGATTAGATCAAATATTTTCAGAATTTAGACAAAGAAAGATTGCTAATGATTTCACTGTAAAATTTAACAATAACTTTTACCAATTATACAGAGAAAAAGATTGTTGATATAGAATTAAACCTTGATACACAGTTGATCTTGAATTACATTTAAACTGAGATATTAAAATTAGTAAATTATGAAAATATATTAAATATAAAACTTCTTTTGATAGACCTAAGAGAGTTCATAAATTAATGACGGCTCCTATTTATCAACCTAGTTCAGATTTAATATTAAAAAAAGAAATATCACCTAAAGGTGACATTTCTACTTTAACGAAAGAGGTGACATTTTAACTTAACGTTGACAATTTATAGTTTTTTTTGCGATAGCAAGTAAAATACATATTGTGATGTTTTGGAAAAAACTTATGTGGTTTTGGAGTAAGAAACTAAATAAAAATCTAAGTATTAGTTTACTAAAAAGAAAAAGAGGTTTAAAATAGTTTTACTACAGACTCTTAAACCTCTAATACAAAAATATGTTTTATTTATTAAATTACAAATCAGAAATGAGAGAAAATGCAATATTATGCAGAATTAAAATACTAAAAGCTCTATTTGTTGAAAAAACAAGTAATCGAAGATTATCTAGAAAAATTAATATTCACTACAATACTATTTGAAATATTAAAAAAATATTTAATTCTAATTCTAAAAATTGAGATAAAGATATTATTATAAATTCTTCAAGATATGATTTTAGTTTTTTAGAAAAAAGATTTAAATACCTTACTTTAGAATCCAGAAGCCCATTATCTAATTCAAGAAGTATTGAAAATAAAAGTTATATATGAAAGAAAATATTGAAAATTCAAACTGATACAAATAAATGATATATGTCTGTTAATAATATTTTAAAAACTCATATTTGAATAGATAAATATAATAATAATTTAGTTACAATATCAAAAATTAGGTGATTTTTTAAAAGAAATAATTTAAAGTGTAAAAAAATAAAAACAGCTAATAGAGAATATAGAAGCCCTTTTGATTTTCTCAATACAATGGCTTTTTCTTGTCTTTACACTGACATTAAACATATTCCAGATAAACATGCCCTACCAATTGAAATATATAATAAATTCAAGTACTGAGTTGATAATGACTGAGTAATTATTAAATGATTTCCTAAATATGAATTAAATATTTTAGAACAAAATACTAGGATTAGATTTATTGCTTATTTAACAGAGATAGATAGTCATTTAATTATGAATTTTATTGAATATGTTATTCAATTTATCAGATGAAATAATTTTCTTTCTCCAAATATTAAAATAACTATTTGAATGGATTGATGAACTGATTTTTTAAGTAATAGTCTTAAAAAATTAGATAAATATAACAAACAGATTAATTACTTAAATGCTGAATATTATTTTTATGATTGACCTAAGGATACTAGAAAAAATTTAATTGAAAGGTCTCATTTATCAGATGATTTAGAGTTTTTTATTCCTAGGTGATATTCTATCAATACTAAAAGAAGCTTCCTTACGGAAGCAACTAAGTATCAAGAATATTGGAACTTTCACAGGCAACATACTTGAAGATTTATGAATAATTTAACTCCTATTCAAAAAGCTAAACAACTTTGAGTTTACAATATTTGAGTTATGAGTATATTTCCTACAGTAATCTTACAAGATTTTTACAGAGAAGTTTCTTCTATATCTAAATCTCAAATGTCACAATATCTTTCCACTAAGGACCGTTGAGTAACAATTTTATATTGACATAATATTATTCTTTGGTAGAATAATGTTTCCTGTAAGAAATAAAAATAAAAAGAGAGAGGATTGTATGAGAATTTTTATAAATGGTTGTGATAGAATTGTTAGAAAACTATTGTCTGCTACAGATATTGTAACTACTTTACTTTACTCTGTTTCTAAATTTGATATTAATTCGGATGATTTT
>WTBJ01000024.1 GCA_013139135.1 Mycoplasmataceae bacterium
GTAACGTAAGTGACCCATTAGCAATTACGTTTACAATCGTTGATACAACTATACCAGTAATTACATTAACAAGTACAACTGATGATTTAGCAATAGCAGATGCACCTACTTGGACTCCTGTTACAAATCTAGTTAGTGCAACAGATGATTATGATGGTGATGTTTCTGGAACAGTAGTTTACGTTTTTAAAGAAGATACATCAGGTGGTTCTGTAATATCATCGTTAGCAGATGCAAGAACACATTTAGGTACAGCAACAAATGTAGTATATGTTACATATAATGTAGATGACAGTAGCGACAATAGTGCTGTTGAGAAACACTACACAGTAACTGCAATAGAATAAAGTAATTATTCAACATATTAATTGGAAGTTGATGGTAGTTTATTAACTAATGGTTCTGCCGACTTTGTTAATGACAAAGTGTCGTAGATAAAAACCAACTATTGACAATATGAGATATGATTTAATAAATAGAAAAACCATATGGAGGAAACAATATGAAAAATGTAACTAAAACATTAAAAATGATTAACAAATTTACAGATGAAGAGAAACAAGAATTTGCTGAATACTTTGAACAAGAAGAGGTTAAAGAAGAAACCGATAAAAAAGAAGTTGAAGTAGAAGTAAAGGAAGAAGTAAAAGAAACAAAAGAAAATAAAAAAGAAGAACCTGATAAAAGGTTTGAAGAATTGTTAAAAAACTTTGAAACATTAGCAAATCAAGTTAAGACTATCACAGAAGCCGATACTAAACGTAAAGACTTTGGAGCAAAACAAAAACAAGGTGATGGTAAAGATGATAATAGTTTTGACACTATGATGGCTAAATTAACTCAAGGTCAATATTAACAATATACGAAAGGATTGATTAGATGTCAACAAGTAACTTTGGAACACCGATTATAGATAGTTTCGCCACAGCGAGAAAATTAGCACCAGTTATTATGAACAACGTAGTACAAGAATTACAATTAAAACACGGAGTTGGGATTACTGAAAAGTTCTCACAAGATGTATATACTGATGAAATTAGAATTATTAGACAAGTAGCATTAACTCAAGATGCAAGAACATTAGGAGAATCAATTGATGGTAAGCATTTCTCTACACAAACAATAGAACAACCTGTATCAGCACATTATGGAATGAGAATTAGACACATTTATAATACTCCTATTGATATTCCACAATCTATGATGGATATGATACCATTAGATATGTTAAACAACACATCAAGATTATTACATCAAGCAATTTCTAAAAATGTTAATGCAAGTACATTAGCAGAAATGTTAGCAACTGAATTAAATTACGAATATAACTCTGGAACTCCTCTTGGAGACAGAAGTGTAGAAGTAACTTTAGGAACAACTGATATTTTAGATGCTATATTTGATATGAGTGAAATTTTAGATGATGGAGATAGCGCAAATGGTCAAGATACATTTGATGCGTTTACTCGTTCATTACAATTAAGACCTTCAGTTGTTACTGAACTTAAAAAATCAAGTGGTGCAGTATTTGATATTAGCAACTGGAAAGCACAAGATATGTTACAAGTTGGTGCTTTAGACCCAGTACATAGACCTAATAACAAGGTAGATGGTTATCAAGGTGAAATCAATGGTACACAAGTATTTAAAACTACTGGTGCGATTTGGACTTTAGCAGAAAAATATTTAGGATTAACTGCTGCGGATTTAGATGATGTTTATGGACTTATGTCAGCATCAGAAGGTACTGGTAGAGCATTAGCCTTTACTAATAGCGTAGTAACAGGACAATCTCCATTAGGTCAAGGGGTTCGTTTATATCCTTTATACAGATGGGGGCACGACAACTGGTTCAAATCTTGCGTATTGTTACTTAAAACTGACTTTGTAAGTTTAGGTACTGGTTCGTTAAGTGTTATTGCAACTGGTTCAAGAGCTTAATAGGTAAGTAGTATAATTAACAACATTTATCTTTAATAGATGTAAAGTGTGCATCATATGGAATCCTCCCTCTGTATGGTGCATACCATTAGATTTATTAAAATATTTAAAATATAAGGAGTGATATTATGGCTTTTATTACAAATGTGGATTCAAGTGTTCTACCATATAATGATGATGATATGAAATATGACATTAATCGTAGACAGTATGTATTAACTGTAAACGGTTTTGAAAATTGGAGTGGACTTAAACTTTCAAGTTTTACTGATAGTCCAGAAGAAGGAAACGCACTAATGTATGAAGTAAGTGATGACATATATGAATATATGTATTCTATTTCAAGACCTAGTGCAATCAATATAAAAAGATACCAAATTGCTAAAGATGAAGATATTAGAGAAGATTTTAAAAAGGCTTTAATGTCACACACTAGATATTCTTTAAGAAGTTCTGCTAATCTTTTAAAAGACTTACACGGTGTTAATATTGAAAAAGGTAAGGCTATTGATATTAATTCTTTAAGAGGTAGAGTAAGAATTGCCGTTCAAAGTGAAAGCATTTTAACAAGAATAGGATTATTATATAGTGGTCATTTACAAAATACATCTATTGATAGCGATGGAACTTGGTAATGAAACTTAATCAATTTAACTTAATGAATGGATACTTTATTGAAGGTGAATATTATGAGTATGATATTAAAAAAACAAATGGAACATCATATAAAAACCCTATAAAGATTAGATGTAAACCCAATGATGCAGGAACTCAAGGAGTATCAAGTGGAGGTAAATCAATAGTTATGGCACAAGATATACAAGGTAGACCAGTTACTAAATATCAATTTACAATTAAAGTGTATGATAACCTACCATATAAACCAAGAGATAACTTTAAAATTTTACAAGAAAACAAAACATACACAATAGTTAATGTATTTGAAGATTACCAAACTACTAACTCACTAGCAAACTTACAGTTTAAAAATATGAGAGATAATAAAACATTTGTATTAGTTCTCGGTGAAAAATAGTGGTAGTAAGTCCTAATATCAAATCAAATACATTAAAAATAGCAAAAGGTATGACACCAATAGATACAGGAAATTTAAGACATAATGCTACTAATTTAAGAAAAGTAAAATCTAATAGTTGGACTATAAATTATAGTTCAGGTGATGCTTATTACATTGAAATATTAGAAGATGGTGTATTAAATGGTAAAAAATTAAAAGGTAGGTCTCCAAGAAGATTCATTGAAAGAACAAGTTTGGAGATAGCAGTATATTTAAAGAAGCACTTTGAAGGAAAACCTAAAAGTGATTTCCAAAATGGAAAAATGAGACAATCAAAAGAAACAATGGATGACAATACACCAAGAAGATTAAGACACTTTGAAAGTTTAAATAAGATTGGAAATACAAAATGGAGGTAACAAAAAATGATAAACAGTTATAACTCATTAAAAACTTTGTTTGATGAAAAATTAAATATCAATGAAAACGATGTGATATTTGATGTATCATTATTCAATAGTGAAGAAACAACATATGAAAAATTATATGATGATGAAGATGGTGTAACTGTAACTACTAAACGAATAGTTCCTTCCCACATTGTTGAGATAG
>WTBJ01000006.1 GCA_013139135.1 Mycoplasmataceae bacterium
TGTATTTTAATGAGTAATTACACATTGAATTCATGGTTAGAATTAGACATATTGATGTAAATAAAATCAAACCTAATTATTTGTTTCCACCATTGTTTTAATGGTGGAAACTGAAATCTTAGTTAAATAATTCGCCATTATTAATCACCGCAATTTGGGAATTGTTTTGGAATTATTAATGTAATTTGAATAGTAAAAGTCAATGTAATAAATTTATCTAGAGCGCGTTGATTTAGTAACGGTTCCAACCATTGTTTATATGGTAGGGATATAAAATCCTAACGCACTATCAAAGTTATGTGAGTAGATATATGTCAATTTCTTCATAAGGTTAATTTAGATTAATATATCAAGAAAAGTTAAAAGTCAAAAAAAGAACCAAGAAATATTTATTTAAAATTATACTGAAATTATCTACTTCATTTTTTAGATATACAACACTAAATTATCAATGTTTCTTTTTCAAAAAACATTAATAATTTAGTTATGATTAAAATATTAGTAATGTGTAATTGAGGAAATAGTTCGGGGCTTTTAGCGAGAGCTTTAACAAGGGCATATTCAGATATTACTTCAGAAGAAAGGGGAATTAAAAATAACAAACTAGAAGATCCTAAAGATTGAGATATGGTTATTATTGCTCCCCATATCAAAAATCAACTTGAAATGCTTGAAATGTATTTCACTCCAATCCCAGTTGTTATTCCTAGTTCCTTGGCATATTATAGTAGTAATGTTA
Source organism: Mycoplasmataceae bacterium (assembly GCA_013139135.1). Classification (GTDB taxonomy): domain Bacteria; phylum Bacillota_I; class Bacilli_A; order Mycoplasmatales; family Hepatoplasmataceae; genus Tyloplasma. Next base: position 740 of record WTBJ01000006.1, read on the forward strand.
AACAAATTCGTAAGTTAATTGACCAAACATTAAAAGAAGGAAAATAGAAATGAAAAAAGTATTAATTATCTGTAAAACAGGAAAATCAGCAAATGCGGTTAAGGATTCAATAATGAGTAAAGATGTAAATCATTCAATTGAAGCAATTTCTGCTGCCAATGCGGGAAATTATGATGAAGATGACTTTGATGCTATTTTAATAGCACCACAGGTCTCAGCACACATTGATAATCTTCGTCATATCTTTCCAACTAAACCAATGGAAATTGCCCCATTCGCAGATTATTTTTCAAAGAATGCTCCGGCGTTAATTAAAATGATTGATCGAATGATTAATTAAAATATTTAAACAATAACTAATTTAGTTTAGATAAAACACCATATTAAATATGAAGATTTATCCGAATGTATATAAATCTTATCCGAACAGTCACTTTTTTACAATAGCAACGATAAAATATTATTGAGTGTTTATATTTATCAATATGATTCACTCATCAATTAGAATATATAAATTTATCTTTACAGAAAAAAATCAAGGATAAACTTTATAGAAATTAAAGTTACTAAATGTAAGAAGCGGCAAATTTAACTAATTTAAAAAGACATAAAACTCATTTTTTTATTTTTGCTAGATATTTAGAAACCTTTAACATCCTCGCTTCATTCAAAATAACTATCAACATTTTGCTGGTTTATTAAATAAAAATTGTTTTGTTTTCATAAGATTTATTTTATATAAAGATGTGGTTCTCTTTGGATAAATCTAAACTTTTAATATTTTTAAATCTTAAAAATATATTTACTTTTAAAAATTAAGATTTAAATAATTGTTTTAGGCCGGATGCATAATTTATAAAAAAACATTATTTTTAGGGCATTTAAAACTGCCTTTTTTGTTGTAAGGAGAAGTTATGAAAGTAATAAGTATTAATCTAGGCTCTCTAATTACTAGATGAGTCATAATAAATGAAAAATATGAAATTTTAGAATCAGGAGTTTTTAACACTCATTTTCATAATTTTAATCCTGATGTAACACTAATGTGAGAAAATATTTATAATAAAATTTCAAATTATAAAAATGATGTTGATTCAATTTGTATTTCAACGCCTGGGATCGTTGATCATAAATCTGGAGAAATAATTGTAAATGATACTTTCAAAAATTATGAACATTTCAATATCAAATCTTTTTTAAGGGAAAAAGGATTTAAAAACATTTTTGTTGAAAATGATGCAAATTGCGCAATTTTATCTGAGCATTTACTTGAGCCAGTTAAATCTGCTAATGATGTTGCAATGATCATTATTAGAAGATTTGGGATTGGCGGTGGTTATATCGTGAATAACCATCTTCATCGTGGAGCTCATTTATGAGGGGGTGAAGTTGGGCGAATATTCATTAAGGGTGAACAATGAGAATTTAGTGGTTCGATCAATGCACTTTTTAAACAATTAAATCGAATTAAAGGTTCAAAACTTTCTTATGACGATTTTTTTGATAATATTCATGATCCAAAATATCGAGTGATTTTTGAAGAGTGATTATTGACAGTTGCCTTGGGAGTTATTAATGTCATCTATATCATTGATCCGGAATTAATTGTCATTGGCGGAAAGTTCATTCAAAATGAGCGTTTTGATTTAAATTTGCTTATTGAGAAAATTAAAGAAAACATTGAACCTTCATTGTTTAGTAAATTAAAAATCATTAAATCAAAGCATGGAGCAAATTCATCACTCATTGGTGCAGCATCGTTATATTTTAATCCCTTGATAAATTAAAACACAGCAATTAAATGTTAAATATAAAAAACTGAAAAAGAAAATTTTCCTGGTTAGTTTTTTGTGTTTAACAATTTCTTAGTTATTATTATAAATAAACTTATATATTTATTGATTATTATCTCAAGCGGTTAATATCAATATTTTAAATTTATTTTAATTTATAATTAATGAAACAAGGAGAAAATGGTGAAAGATAATAAAAATGATTTAGTTGAAAATTTGATTGAATTTTCAAATATTGACGGAATATCTGGTCATGAAAATGATGTTGCTAATTTAATTATTAGAAAATTAAAAGGAATCAAAGGAATTGAATTTGACAGAGATAATTTAGGTTCATTAGCTGTAATCAAAAAAGGAAAAGGTGGATCAAGTGCACCAACAATTTCTTTTACGGCGCATATGGATGAAGTTGGTTTTATGGTTACGGAAATAACTAAAACAGGTTTTGTTAAATTTAGTGCAATTGGTGGATGATGAGGTCATGTTCTTTTGGGTCAACGTTTAAAAGTTGTGAATCATTCAGGGGAAGAAATAATTGGCATTGTCGGTTCTAAACCACCACATTTATTGACTTCGAGTGAAGCCAAATTAGTTTTAAAAATAAAAGATTTATTCATTGATTTTGGCGCAACATCTAAGGAAGAATTAATTTCTTGAGGTGTAAACATTGGTGATCAAATTATTCCTTTTCAAGAAACTGCCTTCCAAACTCCCAACAAAAACCGCATAATTGGAAAAGCTTATGATGATCGTGTTGCTATTGTGGCAGGAATTGAAATGATTAAAAGATTAGCAAATACTCATCATTATGCAAATATTATCTTTATTGGTTCTGTACAGGAAGAAGTGGGACTGAGGGGCGCAAGAACTTCATCTTATAAGTGGACTCCAAATATTGCATTTGCAATTGATGTTACTTTTGCCTACGATACTCCAGGTATGGAAGTTAAAGATACAAAACTAGGTACCGGGGTTGCCCTATCACTATTTGATAGTTCAATTATTGCAAACCCTCAGTTGCTAAGATATACTGAAAATATTGCCAAAAAAAATAAAATCAAATATACATTTGATGGTCTTGTTGGTGGCGGAACTGACGCTGGAGCAATTCACCTGACAAAGGACGGTGTAATGACAATGACACTTTCAATTCCTTCGCGTTATATGCATTCTCATAATACAATGATTGACATAGTTGATTTATCAGAGACCATTGAATTAATGGTTGAATTTAGTAAATCCGTTAATAATAAAACAATTAATGAACTAAAATTTTAGTCTAAAATTAACATAATTATCCTTTATATTTTTTTCATTAATTAAATAAATATTAAACATATTTCATATTTATAGTTATAATTAACTTACTAATTATATTATTGTTATATATAATAGGAATTAATAAAGGAGTTAAAAGAAAAGAAAATGAAAATAAGTGAAATTTCGAAACTTAGTTTAAGAAAAAATTCGTCCTCATTTAATAATGTTGATAAACGTCTTAAATTTGGAATTGTTGGAGTCGGTGGAGGCGGATCAAATGCCGTTTTTGAAGCTTGAAAAAAACTAGGTTCAATATCATCTCTTGTCGATTTTGTAGTGATAAATACAGATATTCAAGCACTAAAAAAACCAGGGATGAAGGACATTATAAAAATGCTCATCGGAGAATCAACAACTAAAGGATTAGGTTCTGGTGGTAAATACGAAGTTGGTAAAGCAGCAGCAAAAGAATCATCAGAAAAAATTAGAAAGTTTATTCAAGGTAAACATGTAATTTTTCTATCAGCTGGTTTAGGTGGCGGAACTGGTTCAGGAGCAGCGCCAGAAGTTGCAAGAATCGCTAAAGAAGAGGGCGTTTTAGTAATTTCCTTTGGAACTTTACCATGAAGATTTGAAGGTGCAGAAAGATATAAAAATGCATTAATCTCAAATCATGAATTAGGAAAAGTATCTGATTCACTTATCTTATTTGATAACGAATCATTTTTAAGTGGCGATAAAGTTAGTAGTAATGAATCACTATCTGACTTATTTAAAGAAATAAATGATAATTTTATTCGAACAATAATTACACTAATTGATTTAGTTTATGATAGTTCATTAATTAATGTTGACTTTAATGATATTAAATCAACATTAACAAATTCAGGTTTTGCTCTATTTAATTCAATTGTCTTTAGAGACATTTCATTGGATGCTGAACGAACTGAAAAAAACATTACAATTATTAGAGAGACTTTTGAACAAAAGTTTAATTCTAGACTTTCAATTCTAAAAAAAGAAGAACTTAAAATTGCAAAAAACATTATTTTAAATATTTCTGGTTCAGAAAAAATTCTAAAAATGGTTCTTGTTAAAGAAATTATTAATGGAATTTCTAAAATCACAAATGATAAAATTGAATATATCTTTGGTGTTTCACATAATGAATTCCTTGGAGATAAAATTAAAATTTCATATTTAATTACTGGTCTTAATGATCCAATGAAAATCGAATATGAAAAATTAATGGACAAAAAATAACGTAATTATTATGCCAATATATTCTTTCGTAATCATTTTTATTTTAATTATATTTATTGTATTTGAAGTGGTTATAATCACTCAGTACCTTTATAATTATTTAAATTTTTCAAAACAAAAGATAAAGGATCCTGAATATCTTGAAAATCTTTATAAATTTTATATTTTTTCAAAATATAATGATCAACCAATAAACGATTTTTCTAAAGAATTTAATGAGTTTTCGTCATTTTACGAGGAACAAAAAAAGCACTTGCACTTTCAAAGTGCTAAAAATCAAGTTCAAATAAAATCTGAAATTACGCAAATGGTTGATTCATTTACCACTGGACGTGCAAATGAAAAAAATGAAGATGGAATGGTTGTGAATATCTATCCTCATTTACAACCTGAGCTTAGAAAAATTAAAAATATTCCAGCTCATGCAACTGGTGCAAAATCAACTACTACAAAAACCAAAAATAGTAGCAAGGCACCAAAAAAACAAAAAACATCTAAAAAAGACGATACTTATTTTGAACCTTCAAAAAAAGAATCTAAAGCTGAAAAACAAACAAATGAGGAGAATAATGATATTAAAAAATTAATGTCTGATTTCTAGTCTATAACGAGAAAAAATATGTCAAATTTATTCGAAAATTTATTCATCCAGATATCACTAATTTTAATTGTAGTTATTATTATTTTTGCTTTATTCATTTGATTTGCGTCAAGATTGAATAATTATAATAAAGATTCTCATGTAAATTTATTTAAATATGAAAACAAATTTATATTTGATTGATACATTAATTATTCGATTCATAAAAAAGACAACATTGTTGACACTTCATTGATATTTACTTCAAATGATAATGAATTTTTACGATTAAAGAATCCTACAAATATAGGCAAATATTTAACTACAGAGAATTTTATTTACAAAAATATTAATTTCGATGAGAAGATTGATGTTGTTTTTGAAAAAAATTATTTAGTAAATAATTCAAAAATAAAAACAAAAATAATTTTTAAAACAAGTTTTGAACCCAGTTTAATTTTTGTTAATAAATTTTATAGTAGTAAAACTAAAAACGATCGAAACGAAGTTGTTTTAGATATTAACTATTTTGATCCAAAAATAATTAGTAAATTCTCAGTTTTTTTCTATAAAAGTGATGATGTCGAAACCGAACGACCACTTGTAAAAAACATCACGAACTTTAAGAAACATTATTCTTTTAGCTTAAGTGAGCAATATTATTGTGTAGTTTTACAAATTTTGTTTAATGACAATACAAATCGTCATTCTCCAATTCAATCAGTTGATAAGATTTTATATCTATAAATAAAAAAATGGTGATTACACCATTTTTTTTATTTTTTTATTCATAAGTTTGCCTTAATAAATTATATAATTTAATTACAAGACAATTAGATCAAATTATTTAGTTAGTTATGCATGCAAAAAAATAAGCTATTACTTATAGTGTTATCATTTTTTTTATTTACTCCATATTTAAATGAAGTAAACTTTTCTACATATCATAATCAGAATTTAACCGAAGATACCAATAGTATCTTCGGTTCGTCTATTTATAATCAAGAAATAACTCACGCTACAATGGATGGAAATAACGGAATTATTTCCACCGTTGATTCCTTTGGTGATAGTCATGTTTATGCTTGAGGGGAATCAAGTCCACTTTTAAGTCAAAATGAAGATAACCCAGGTAATCAATTAGAACCGAATGAAATTAATTATGGATTTAATCAAAATGGTGAGGAAATAATTTCACTTCCTAATAATATAGTAATTAATGATTTAAAAATTTCAACACAATTAGCAACAGCATGGATCACCTATGATGATTGTGATTATATATATCAATGAGGATATAATCAAAATTATCAAATTGGAAATTCCGATTCAAATCAAAAAACATATTCTACTCCTCATTTAGTAAATGAATTTAGTGATCAAAATATTCAAATTGAATTTGTTGATTCTTCATCAATTGTTTCAATTGTAGGTGTTAATAATAATGGACAAGAGGAAGTTTATGTTTGGGGAGATAATCGTTTTGGACAGTTGGGACCAAATTCTGGTTCAATAACATCTTCAACACCACAAAAGATAAATTGAGATTTTAACTTAGATGGAACTTATGATGAAGAAATTCCAGCTGATTGATCCTTGAAAAATGTTTGTGTTTCAGATAAAAACAGCTCTGTCGTTTTAACAGATGATACTGATAATGATCATTTTTATATTTGGGGTTTAAATGATTATGGCCAACTTGGAACTGAATCAAATGATTTTCAAATTAATAATAATCCAAATGAAATTAAATTTAGTGAATACCAAGAAATAAATGATGTTGAAATCACCGATGAGAATATCGCTTTAATTATTAACAATGGAACAAAAGATCAATTATGAATGTGAGGATATAATCAAGGCGGCCAATTAGGAAATGGTAACCAGGTTAATAATTATGTTCCAACTCCAGTAATTTTTCCTGAAAATTATAACAATATCATTGATGTTGAACTTAATTATCTATCATCATTGGCTTTAATAGACACTGATGATGGACAACAATTATATGTTTGAGGAACAAATCAAAATGGAAAATTTGGAACTGGAGATATTAATCCAATTCTTTCAACAACTCCATATCTAATTCCCAATGATTTTGTTGGAGAAATTAACAATATTGAAAATAGTAAAACTGACCTCTTTTTACTTAATGAAGATGAATTTGGAAATCAATACATTTATGCTTGGGGTGAGAATGATTCTGGGCAATTAGCAAATCAGTCAACTGTTTCTATTGAATCACCACAGATTTCTTATCAAAATTTCAATGTTTCGGATGTTGAAGTGAATGAAACCTTCTTGAATGAACTAAACACTTCAGTTAATATTGAGTTTAGTTTTGAAATTAGCAGCGATATTATAATAAATGATATTTATTATCAAGATGATCACGGAGATATAATAACACCATCAAAACTTCAAACTGAACACGTTAATGGCGTGACTCTTTATAGCGGTGAATTTAATCTTGATGATTTAACCAATGCTCAAATTTATAATTATCAACTTGAATTTAATTATCAAAATTATTATGATAATATTGATGCAGAAACATTTGTTTTTGAATCAAGTTCTTTTTCAACCTACACAGAAATAATCCCGCCAGAATTAAGTTTTGGAACCGAGTGATATGAAAATTATGACTCAGCAACTATCACTTATAATATATTAAGTTATGGACAAAATTATTTTGGAGAAGATTGAACAAGTGATGAAGTTGAACTCTTATTAGTAATAGATGATAATCCCGTTGACTATAAAATTGATACTGAAAACAATGCAATAACATTAATAAATTTATCTCCAGACACAACCTATTCTAATATTGTTTTGCGATTGTTCCTTGCTGATAATTCAACAATTTCATATATCTTGCCAGATTTAAAAACAACCTCATTAATGGTAACCACAGCCCCTATGGTGATATTAGATCTTTCGACAACGATGATTGCACCAACTGAAATAAGCTCAATCGCAGTAATTTTAAATTGTGGTAATGATGGAACGGGGAATACACTGAGCGAAAGTGATTTAGAATCTCTAATTTTAAAATCAAATGATCAACCATTAATTGAATATAATATTGAATATTATATAAATAATAATCAAATTATAATGTTTATTCCTGATTTGGAAGTGTTTACAAGTTATGAAAATTTATATGTAAATTCAACATTTGATAACGGTGTCATTTCAAATGATTATGATTATGCAACCCCAAACTTTATGACTAAAGAATCATGATTAATGGAAAAACCAGTAAGCTCAATTAATAGTTTAGAACTTAATAATAAAAGTGCTCAAGTATCAATTGATGTTGAAAATTGAGGAGTTGATGAAACAGGTCAAAGTCAATGAAGTTATCAAGATATAAAAAACATCACTTTAATCACTGATCAAGGCGAATTTACAACTGAGTATTATGAAATAAATAAAGCGACAAATTCATTCATAATAATTATTGATGGCTTAACTAAAGATACTTTATATACGAATTCACAATTTGTAGTTGAACTTAATGAGGGATATGAACAAACTCAAACCTATCTTTATCAACCTATAGAAACAACCTTCCAAACATTAAATAGTCATATATATTGAATTGCCTTTGGTTCGTTATTCTTAGCTACTTTAGTTATATTATCAATAATATTTGGTTATGTTGGTTACCGTAGATATTACAATAACCAAAGATTAGAATATATTTTGTGATAAATTTATCATAAACAATAACAATTTGTGCGACAATTTTTTTAATGAATAACAATGACAAATTAAATGAACTTTTTGACTCAATGATTAATAAAATAATTGAGGAATCAAATACAAATAATTTTAGCAATCAAGAATTAAAATCCTTTTTTGAGATCTTTTTTCTATTAATTTTTGAGCAAACAAATTCATTAAAAAAACTTTTTTTAACTACAAAAAAAGATCAGTTAATTTTCGATACTAATTATTTTATAAGTACTTTGTTTTTAATCAAAACAATTTTTTATGTTTATGAAATTCAGTCTGGAACAAGTGAAGATTTAGCAAATGAAATTTTAAAATCATCTTCTAAAGACATTAAACAGACATTTAATAAGTTTTTAGGTCAAATCAAAATTGAAGATTTAAGGGATATATTATTTTCATTCATTGATGAATATGCTAATGCTTGTTTAGAGCTTGAGGTTAATTTTTTAGATGCATCAATAATTGACATTGATCAAAAGACTTTTGTGAAGACAAAAGATTTTTTAATTCTATTTATTGCTCAGAAATATTTAACAAATTCCTTTTCGTTGCAATCTGATTTAATTCCCTTTTCCTTACCTTTTTTATTTTTTAAATAAATAATAAATTTTATCACTCTTGAACAATTTTTACTTGAAATCAATTGATTAACAATGATTAATTTTTTTATTTCACCTCTAAATTAAAAGGAATTTTAATGAAAACTCATCACTTACTAGACACGTATATATTAAATAATAAACTTTATAAAAACCCCTCAATAGTCTCAAACATAATTAACAACAATTTTTACACGCAAAGATTCATTTACTTGAAATAAACGCCATTTTACGCGGTATATTTATATTAATGACCAAAATAAAGATTGTAGAACTTTTTGCGGGAATTGGTTCGCAACGAAAAGCTTTTAAAAATTTAAAAATTAAACACGAGATTATATCAATCGCTGATTGAGATATATTTGCTTGCATTTCTTATGCACTTATTCATCATAATGAAAAATTTACAAGTGAATATATTTATTGATTAAAGAAATTCAACTTTAACAATTTTTCCCATTTAACCAGGAAAAGAAAAACTACATTGGATAAAAAAACATAATATCGAAAAGAAACGAATTCTAGAATTATTGAAAAATTATTCATTTTCACGGGATGGAAAAATTCCGCTTAAATCGTTAAATACAGTTACACTAAATAGATTATTTGCACTTTCAATAGCAATAAAATTGACAAATAATCTTGTGGATATTAAAACAGTAAAAGGAGAAAATATTAATCAAGTTGATTTAATCACTTATTCCTTTCCATGTCAAGATTTATCATTGCAAGGAAAGGGTAAGGGAATATATAATGGAAAATCTTCATCACTCCTATGAGAGGTTAAACGAATTATTCAGGAACTTAGTGACTTGAAAACACTTCCTAGATTTCTACTTTTGGAAAATGTTTCAGCATTATTTTCGTCAAAACACAGTTTAGCCCTAAGGGAATGAAAAGACTTTTTAAGTAATTTAGGATACGTTAATCACTGTTTTATTTTAAATGCAAAACACTTTGACGTTCCTCAAAATCGATCAAGAGCATTTATTGTTTCCGAACTAAATCAAAATAATTTCAATATAAATAATTTGTTAAAAAATAACCAATTAACAAATAAAACAATTAAGGATATTTATGAACCGCATTATAATCATCTTGAAAATGAATTTATTTTAAAAAAAGGAAGTATATTAGATTTTAACCCAAAACCAAATCCAAAGTCAGGAATTGCCTTAACCAAAATTATTAATTACACTAATTTTTCATCAGAAGCAAGAGCCATAAGTATAAATGGTATTGCCCCAACAATAACAGCAATGGGTGCTTCTTCAAGGATAAAAATAATTATTGATATTAATAAAAAACAAACTTTACGTTTGCTCAAACCACTTGAACTATGGAAACTAATGGGATTTACAAAGGAAGATTTCTTTCTTGCAAACCAGTTTAATTTAGTTCCGGAAAATAACTTGATAAAACAAGCTGGTAATTCAATTGTTGTCGATGTTTTGGAAGCCATATTTGCCGAATTATTTCAGTAAAAAAAATAACACTTTATTTAAAGTGTTATTTTTTATCTTTTTTAGATTTATCTTTCTTAGATTCTTCTTTCTTAGATTTATCTTTTTTAGATTCTTCTTTTTTCGTATTTTCCCAATTCTTGGGCATATTTATGGCAATTTGATTTATGATTCCTCGAAAAACGTCCGTACCTAATTCTACCTTGTCTTTCACTTCATCTTGTATATCATCGAATCCTTTTTTAACTCAATCAAAACTTTTTTGTTGTTCGACATAGAATTTTTCCACCACATCAATTGTTACTTCTTTAACTTTACTTAATGGTATATCTTTATTTAATTGACTAATTTCTTCTTTGGCTTCTTCTTTATTTTTTGCTCAAATAATAACATTAATATTTTTTTCTCCGTGTTTATAAACACCGACATAAGGTTTTAGGCCCTTATACTCCTTTAAATAATCTAACATGTTGCTTTATATTAAAATACCTCCACACAATAATTATAAATCTTATTTATTTTAATATCAGTTTTTATTAATTTCATATTATTAGGAAATGATATTTATTATATAATTTCTTTGTAATAAACTACGATGAAAAATATTGAAAAGCAAATTAAAGAATTGGAATCACAAGCTAGAGAAATTAGAAAAACAAAACCATCAAACCAACAAGAATTAGAGGCGATTAATAATCAACTTAAAATCTTAATTGGTGAAAATACTATTGAAAAAAAAGTTGTTTCGGAATTAACCGGTGAAAAAAAAGATATTTATGAAGAAAAAGTTCATGATGTAAAAAAAGCACTAAGGGTTGAAGAATTTAAGAAATCTCGCGAACTATCAATTTTAAAACTTACAGATATTGAAGAGAAGTCACACATTTCAAAACAAAAAAAACAACGAATTTTAAATCTTGCAATTAATCGAGACTGAAAAAAATATAGCAAAAAAGATTTGAAAAAAATTCTTAGTTTGAAAGATGTTGTTTTACAAAATCATGAAGATAAAGACGAATTAATTAATCTTTGCATTAAATATTATGGAGTTATATCTAACTCGATAGAATCAGCTTGAAAATAAAAAAAGGAAAATAAAATGGAATTAAATAAATATATTGATCACACAATATTAAAAAGAAACTCAACTAAAAAAGATATTGATGAGGCTGTACAAGACGCAATTAAATATCAAATGAAAACGTTATGTATTCACCCAATGTGAATTACTTATGTTAAGGAAAGATTACATAAAAACGGAGTGGATGTAACTACTGTTCTTGGATTTCCTTACGGAACTCAAACAACACAAAGCAAAATTTGCGAAGCTAAAGATGCATTAAAAAAAGGTGCCGATGAACTTGACTTTGTAATTAATGTTTCAATGATTAAAAGTAATGATTGAGATTATGTCGAAAATGAATTAGAACTTATTAGAAAAAAAACAAAAGGACATGTAATTAAAATCATTTTAGAAATTGCATTATTAACTGATGATGAAATTGCTAAAGCTTCAAGAATTGCTTCTGATTTAGGTTGGGACTTTGTAAAAACTTCAACAGGTATTGGGGTAACGGGAGCAACAATTAAAGCTGTTAAAATAATGAAGGAAAATATAAATTCAAATACGCAAATTAAAGCTGCTGGCGGAGTTAGAACATTTGCTCAGGCAAAAGAATATATTGATGCAGGAGTAACGCGAATCGGTACTTCTAATGGTGCTGACATTATGCAAGGCAAAAAGGGAACAAACGATTATTAATCGTTAATGTTCTGATTTAAAAAAGATTATTTTAGTGATTTATCAGGTTTCTTAAAATAATCTTTTTGATATTTTTTTCAAATGGCTACAAAGAATTTACAGAAGAAAAGCAACAAAAGAGCTTTTAAAATGCCTTCTTCTCTATCATTAATAATAATAATTTTGTTTATTATTATTATTTTTAGTTGAATTTTAGATTGAACAAATGCCACTACTAGTTTTATTGATCAAAATGGAACCCAACAAACCCAAGAGGTCCAAGCATTAGGTTTGTTATCATTTGGTAATTCAATTAGCAAGGGTTTTACTAATGCTTCATCATTAATCCTTTATTTGTTAGTTTTATCAGCCTATATTGAAATAATTATGTATACTGGAGTTCTTGAAACGGGAATTACCGCTTTAATCAAAAAGTTAAACGGCAAGGAAATTTTAATCATTCCAATCCTCTTTGTTTTCTTTTCTCTTTGCGGCACAATCACAGGAATGCAGGAGGGAACAATTGGTTTCTTTTTACTTGTGGTTCCTTTTCTTATCCTTGCCGGGTTTGATGCCATGACGGGATTACTTGTAATACTTCTTGGAACAACAACGGGCTTTACTGCTTCAATAGTAAATCCTTTTTCAGTCGGTATTTCTATTGATTTGATTAATAATAACGTTCTTGATTCAACAAATCTACAATTAACGATGGAGCAAGGGATAATGATGCGAATAGCTATTTGAATTCTTTTTACAACCATTGGAGTAATTTTCGTAACCTTATATGCTCATAAGGTTAAAAAAAATCCAAATAATTCCGTTGTTCGTGATGATTATCAAAAAAACAAAGATTGAGCCCAACAACACTTAAATACATCAATGAGTAATCAATATAAGAAAATGACTAAGCGAGAAATGATTGGGCTGGGATTATTTTTTCTCGCTTTTTTTATTTTAATTTTTAATTCAATTCCATGAGGAGAATTTTTTCCAAAATATGATACTTATGTAACCAATCATCAATATACATATTTTCCAAATTATATATCTTGATTATTTAATGGGATGAACTATCCTGGTTATTGAAGCCTAGGGGATTACATTACTGAGTTTATCTTATTTTCGCTTGCGATAGGTTTTTTATTAAGAATGAACCTAAAAGATATCACAACTTCAATGTGAATTGGCGCTAAGGCTATTTTGCCAATTGCAATCATTATTGGTGTCGCTGGAGCAATTCCTGTTTCCTTATCATATTCAAATCTTGATTTCTTTATTGTTGGTTTAGTTATTCCAGAACAAGCTAATGTAACTCTTTTTATGTTCCTATTAATAACATTTTTCATTTTCATTTTTTTAGCATGTTTTATCCCTTCAACATCCTCATTAGCGACCATCTCAATGCCGCTTATTGCTTTGATTTCGTTGCAAATATTTGGTACTCAAGGATATAGTGAAGTTGATCAATTAAAAATACTTAGTTATCTAATTATTGTTTTTACAATTGCTACTGGATTAATAAATATGTTTATTCCAACCCAGGTTGTTGTTTTATCTTCATGCGAAGCGTCTCAAGTTCCTTATTCAAAAATGTTAAAACCAGTCTTACTTTATATTTCAATTTTATTTTTAACAACTATTTTATTTATTATTCCAGGCATAACACTTTGGTTTAAACTATAATATAAAAAATCAGGAATATTATGTGTACAAATATTAATCTTAAAACAACAAACAACGACATTATTACCGGAAGAACAAATGAATTTTCTGGTTATTATAATTCTGAAATTCTTTTTCTTCCAAGACATCACTCTATTAATCGTTTTAATGAATCTTTTAACGATGAAAAAATTGAACTTAAATATGCGATGATTGGAATTAATTCTTTAAACTCAAAAAGATTAGCAATTAATATTGGTATAGATACTTATCTTGATGGAATTAATGAATATGGATTATCTGTTTCAATGTTATTCTTCCCTGAGCAAACTAAGTTTAAAACATTTGCTAACTCTGAAATTAAACAAAATAATTTATCGATATATTTGCTTTCAACAATACTACTTGGAAGTTGTAAAGATGTTAATGATGTTAAAAAATATTTATCTCTTAACGAGGGTGACTTTATTTATTTAAATCAATGAAAGGAAACTTTCCAATTTCATTACGCAATAACTGATAAAACAGGAACTTCTATTGTGATTCAACAAGAAAATAATCAGTTCGTTATTAAAAACAATTCTTTAGGTGTCTTGACAAATCAACCTAAATTAAAATGACATTATGAAAATATAAAGAACTATTTATCCCTTGATAAATTTGATCATAACTTTTCAAATATAAAAGATAACATTGGCAATTTAATTTTTGATAATTATTTAGGAAGCGGAAGATTAGGGATGCCTGGAGATTCTTCTTCTCCATCAAGATTTATTAGAGCAATCTATTACATAAACAATCTTGATTTATCAAGTTCAACGGAAGAAACAATAAATAATTGTTTTAAAATATTATCAACCTTTAATGTTCCAAAAGGAACTGAAATCAGCAAAATTAATTTTAAAAATAATGGATCATGAATTGAATCAGCATTAGGTCCAAATTACATTGCTAATCAAATTGATAATATCGTTGTCAAAGATTTGACCAATCAAGTTTTTTATTGAAATGATTATGAAAACCTTTCCATACGATTTGTTGATTTAAATAATTATTTAGAATATAAGACTCCATATTCAATCAAGATAAGAGACGAAAAAACAAATAAGTTTCATCGAGCACTTCTATCAAAAAAACAAACAATAACTCAAATTTAAACTAATGTATATAAGGGAAAATAATGACAAACAATCAAGAATACGAGAATTCATTATCTAATCAAAAAACAAATAATAATAAGAAAAACAATCAATCTTTCATTGAGCATTTAAAATCATTTACAGCATTTGAAATTATTTTTACAATTTCTTGTATTTTTATAATTTGATTCTTAACTTTAATTTCATTAATTTTTTCTGAAAACGTTGTTTATTGATTATTAGTTTTATCATTATTCGCTGCTGGATTTGGCATTATCGCTAATATTTCAGCAACTAAAAAAACAAAATGAAATTATTTTTGAGGGGTATTTCATGTGTTATTATATGCGCTTGTTTCCTATTTTAGTGCATATTTTGGGGATGCAATCTTAAATCTTTTTTATTATTTCCCATTAATGATTATTGGATTTTTCATGTGAAAAAGCAATGAAATTAAAGAGGGGGATAATGGTGAAGTTAAAAATAAAAAATTATCTATTATGCAATGAACAGTATTTAATATTTTTGCCCTTTTCTTTTATTTTTCATATTCATTTTTGTTAAAGTTTTTAGGTGGAGTACATATTTATTTAGATTCTGCCTCAACAACACTTTCATTATATGGAATGTTGCTTATGAACTATCGTTATCGAGAACAATGGATCATTTGGTTTTTTGTTAATTTTGTTTCTGCAATTATGTGATTATTATTATTTGTTGGTATTGATCAAGATCCAACAAGTTCCGGAATTAATGTGGTAGCATTACCAATGTTTTTGATGTGGGTGGTATATCTATCAATTTCTATACTTGGCTGAAAAAGATGACAAAAGACTTAATACTTTAACTTTATTTAGCAATCGTAATATAATTAATTATATGTACAACTTTAAAAGAAGAAACATTAGAAAAAGGAATATAATGAAAAATACAACAAATAAAATTGTTTTAATTGGCGCCGGCGCTGTTGGAACATCATTTTTATATTCAGCAATTAATCAAGGTCTTGCTGAACGATATGGAATTATCGATATAAATGAAGTTAATTCTCGTGGACAAAAACTTGATCTAGAAGATGCTAGACCAGCTCTGCCAAGAGATTTCGAAGTTGAATCAGGAAATTATGAATTAGTAAGTGATGCTGATCTAATTATTATTACAGCTGGAAGACCACAAAAACCCGGGGAAACTCGTTTAAATATGGTTGCAGATAATGCAAGAATCATGAAACAAATTGCATTGCAGGTTAAAAGTCACGGTTTTAAAGGGGTTACTATTATTGCCTCAAATCCTGTTGATATTATGACTACCGTCTATCAAAAGATAACAGGATTTGAACCTAAGAAAGTAATTTCATCTTCATGTACTCTAGATACTTTGAGATTAAAATTAGAGTTATCAAAAATATTTAATGTTGCTCCAACAGAATTTGGTGTTTTTGTAATGGGTGAACATGGTGATTCGTCAGTATCGACGTTTGCTCACGGAACGCTTAAAGGAATTCCTTTAAGTAAATTTTTTGCTAAGCATTCTATAACGCAAGACCAAATAAACGAAATTCATGAACGTGTTTGAAAAAAAGCTTATGAAATTATTGATTGTAAGCATGCAACATTTTATGGAATTGGAGCTTCTTTAACGGATATTTCAATGTCAATTTTACGTGATGAAAAAAGAGTTTTTGCAACAGGATCGCTTTTAAATGGTGAATACGATATGTATGGAACTTATGCTGGAATCCCATGTGTAATTGGTAAAGAGGGTATTGTTGAGACATATGAATTTCCGCTTTCAGAACAAGAATTAGCAAAATTTAAAAAATCAGTAAATACACTAAAAGAAAATACTTTATTGGCCTTAAAAGCTATTAAATAAATTGTGATAAATTGGTTTAAATCCAAGCAAAAATAATATTAC
Organism: Mycoplasmataceae bacterium; assembly: GCA_013139135.1. Taxonomy (GTDB): domain Bacteria; phylum Bacillota_I; class Bacilli_A; order Mycoplasmatales; family Hepatoplasmataceae; genus Tyloplasma. The sequence continues at coordinate 17,901 of WTBJ01000006.1, forward strand.
ATTGTATAATTATTTATAATAATGAATAATGAAGAGAAGGAAAAATATTTATTAAATATTTTGATAATAAAAATGTTGCAATTAATTGCTGAAGACGATATTAAAATTGATATAAATGACTTAACTAATTTTGTTAATAAATATGAATTTAAGCAAATTTATTTTGGCAAAAGAGAATTAATAAAATTCGTTCGAACAAAAAAAACAAGCGAAATTGTTGATTTTGTTTGAACAGAAGCGATAATTAATCCAAAAATAGAAAATGATTAAAAATAAAAAAAAGAATTTTAATAAAAATACTATTAGCTTAATCTTAATTGGTTTTATTTTTATTTGCGCCATAATTGGTTCTGCATTTGCAATTTCAGCGACGGTCAAAAATAATTCGTATGTAACTGCGGATAAATATCAAAGTCACTATGAAATTGATGTTACAGTTGATGGTCTTTCTGATGACCCTTCTGAAAATGAATATAATTTGGAAGATATTGCTTCTTTAATTGATGATCGTTTTGAGGTTGCGGGCGTTAACCAAGCTCAGGTATTTACAAAAGGGGAAGACGAATTAATGATTGCTTTCCCTCTTTTGGGAATTGATAATGAGACCCCATTTTCTTGAATATCTCAAGAAAGATTATTGGAAGACATAGCTATTGGTTATTTTTCTGCCTTTACTAATGAAACAATCGAATTGAGAACTGTCTTTGGTGATTCGATTTTTTATTTGGACAGCGATGGACAAAGTGCTCGAGCAGCAACTAATGATGAATTAAAACCGGATGACACAACAACAACAGACCCGACCGACCCAACAAATTTAAATTATTTATCATCAACTTCGATAATTACCGATACAACCTCTCCACAGATTTTTTCTCGCGCAGATGTTAAATATAATAATGGTAAATCATATTTTGAATTAACTTTAGGTGAGACACCTTCTATTTCTTCTTCGGTGAATGTTTTTGATCAATTTAATCTTGTAATTTCTGAAATTTATAATTATTCATTGCAAAAACCAGTTATTGGCCAAGTGTATATGTGATCTGGGTATGATACTTACTCTAATTTAATTAATAAATTAGATCCCGAAGGTTATGCACAAGCATCGGCGGTTGCTTCAAGTAGTCCAATTTCAGTAACTAATCCAGCTGTAGATGATGAAACAGAACCGACAACATCGTCAGCCTCAATTGACCCTTTATTAATTTATGCGTTTACAGACCCATATACAGATGAAATTTCAACAGTGCAAAGAACATCATCGAAACCATTTCTTATCACTTCAACAACTTCACATATTGATTCTCTTTCTAGATACAATCATAATAGTGACGGAACATATTTTTTAAATTGGTATCCAGATCAAGCATTAACTTCTAATGAAGCAAATAATATTGCAAATAAAATTAATTTTGCTACTCAACAAGAGTTAAGTTTTGATTTAGTTTCTGCAATGTTTATTTATAATGATGAAAATGAAGAAATGATGAAAATAGTTATTTTAGTTTTTTCAACAATCATTATCTTATTAACGATATTTATGATTTGATATTTGGGACTTTTAGGAATAATTGCAGCTTCATTATTAGTTTTAATGGGGGCACTATTTATTTTTATTGGTTCAATATCTGGAGTTAGTCTCTCCTTTTTATTTGTTGGTGTTTTATTCCTTTTTTGATTTGTAACTTTATTATTAATAGTATTTGTTGGTTCTATTTTTAAAAATAATCGCGATCAATCAATTAGTATTGGGAAAAAATATCAAAAAAATATGGCATATATTTCCAATAAAATTTTAATCCCAATAATGATATTTGTCATTATTACCGTAATTTTTGGTCTTATTGCCCCAATATGAATATCAATTGTAATTTTAGTTAATGTGGTTTATTTTGTGATTATGCTTTTTTTCATTTTAATAGTTTTACCTTATTGTTTTTATTTGATAGATTTATTTTTCAACTATTCAAAAACAATTCCAACAGAAACATTTAAATCATGAAATTATTTAATTGGTTCATTTCAAACAACTCATCTTGATAACGATAAAATATGAAACATGATTAAACCGTTCAAGACAAAATCATCTTCATTAATTTTTATTACCTCAATGATTGTTTTTAGTGTTTTAACGCTAGGTGTTTTTGGGATTATTTTTAGTGCCAATGGTTCTGGATTGAATCTTTCTGGATCTTCAAATAGTTATTATAATTACAATGTTGTTTCAAGTTTAAATGGTGATTCACAAGAAATTTATGATCAATACATTAATGAATTTAATACTGAGGAATACGTAAATAGTTCGCCTATTGATTCAGATGATCCATACATGCAACAAGATAACTTTGATAATTTACAAGACTATGAAGATGATATTGAAGCTATTTTTGATGATGCCGGCGTTAATGTTTCAAACATTAATTTGGTTCGAAATGATAAATTCATTAGTAATGAAATAATTATGCCAGATTCGTCTAACAATGGATTTCATCTTGAATTTTTATATACTTATGGATATCAAATTCAGTCCACTTCAAAAATGACTGCATCTCAGCAAGAGGAAATCCAAACTGCTTTAAATGAAATTCAATTTAAGGGATATATTAATTCAACTGATGTGGAACAAGACTTGAATTTTGCCTTACAAACTACTACAGGTTCATTATATGAAAATCAAGATTACTATGTCCCTTATACTGTTAAAAGCGATAGTTTAAGCATCTTCATTGCCTTGTTGATTGCGGTGTTTGCCTTGCTGATTTTTATGACAATTTTTTATGGTTGATTAGATGCTTTTATGACATTATCATTATTGACCTTTGAAGTTATTTTTGCTTTTGCAATGATGATGATTTTATGGGTTCCATTTGGAATTGGCTTTTGAATTGCTTTAATGACAATTACATTCTTTTCATTAATAACAAAATCGAGTATTAGTTCAAAATCAACTAGAGAAATAAAAATTTTACACGAAAGATCGAGTGATTTATACTTTGATATCTATGACAAAAAATCTAAAAACATATTTAACATTTCCCTTCTTTTTTATGGTTTAAGTTTTATTTTGTTCGCTTTAAGTATTTCTTATATTGGGATTATCGCAGTATCTGGAATGGTTGCATTGTTTTTAACAATTCCATTAATAATCTTTTTAAATTCAACAATTTATCCATTTTTAACTTCTAAGTTAAAATATCAAAAAGATAATCGAAAAAAATTGCGACATGAAAAAGATGAAGCTCTAGTCGGAAAAGAAGGAATTATTTCTGAGGAATATATTGAAGGAATAAATAAATAATGAATAAAGTAAAAGGAACAAAAGACTATTTTGATAGTGAAATAGATTCTTTTGCAAAGGCGCGAGAAACACTTTTCAAAATTGCAAACAATTTTGCCTTTAGCGAAGTCATTACTCCAATTCTTGAACATGAAGAATTATTTAAGCGTTTTTTAGGTCTTGAAACAGATATCATCACTAAAGAAATGTATCGGTTAAATGATAAGAAAAACCGGGCATTAGTTTTACGTCCTGAGGGGACAGCACCAATCTCAAGAATGGTTCTTGAAAATAAATTATTAAAACAAAACCAGACTAAACGATTATTTTATTTTGGGCCAATGTTTCGTTATGAACGACCACAAAAAGGCCGTCAACGTGAATTTTATCAATTTGGCGTTGAATTATTTAATGATAAAACAATCTTTTCAAATCTACTAATAATTCAATTTTGTCAGACAATTTTGCAAGAATTTGCAATTACTAAGTTTAAATTACAACTTAATTCACTTGGTTCTTTAGCGACTAGAAAAAAATATTTAGTTGTTTTGAAAAAATATTATGAAGATAATAAAACAAAATTAAGTTCTGATTCGCAAGAACGTATTGAAAAAAATGTTTTAAGAATTTTAGATTCAAAATTAATCGAAGATAAAAAAATAAATTTAAAAGCACCAAAAATTAGTCAATATTGATCAGAAGATGAAAAGAGCGCTTTTAATCAAACCATTGAGCTTTTACAAGCTTGTAAAATTGATTATGAAATTAACTATCAACTTGTTCGTGGTCTTGATTATTACAATGATTTTATTTTTGAATTTATAAGCACTGATACAAAAAACTTAGGAGCAAGCGCAACACTTATCGCCGGCGGTCGTTATGACGGCTTAATAAATCAATTAGATAAAAATGAACATGCCTATGCAATTGGTTTTGCTTTGGGAGTTGAAAGATTATTGCTTGCAAGCGCAAAAGAATTTAAAAAACCAACATTAAAAATTGGAGACTATTACATTATTCCGCTCAATAATGAATATAATTTAATTGCAGCAAAAATCTTTGATCAACTTCGAAAAATGGATTACAAAATATTTATTAATTATGATGATCAAAAATTAGCGAAAAAAATTTCTCAAGCCGCTAAACATAATTACACTAATGTAATTATTGTTGGGGAAGAAACAAATAATAATAATGTTATTATTAAAAATTTAATAACAAGAAAACAAGAAGAAATAGAAATAAATAAGATAGGAACATAATGGCAATAAAAAGTAAAAAAACAATAATTGGAAAACATGCACTAATATTAATTGTTAGAGGTGAAAAGGAACTAGCCTCGCAAGTATTTGTTTACGATCAAATTCGCGAAGTTAGAGCAAATTTGGAGACAATGGAGGTAAAAGTTTTGATGAGTTATGATGAAGCATATTTTCGTGTTTTTAGTCTACCTGTTGAAAAAGATTGATCAGAAGCTGAAATTAAAAAAAATCAGGAAAACATTTTGAAATTTTATAATAATTTATTAAATGCTGCCTCTAAGTTTTCTCACGAAGAATTAACAACAATGGCTAAACAACAAAATCAACGTTTGATAAATAATAAAAAAGGTAAAAAAGATTAGTGGATTGATTTTTTTTAATTACAATCATCATTTTAGGCACAATCACTTTTTTATTGGCTTTGCTTTGAACTATTATGTGAGTGCTACAATTTATTTATAAAAAAAATCATCCAAATTGAGCTGAAGAAGCTGAAGAACATAAAAGATTAAAGGAACAAAATGACTAAGAAAATTTTAATTATTGCAGCAAATGGTGTTGAGGACATCGAAATGATTGCAACTAACGATTTGTTAAAACGAGCAAACATTGATGTTGATATTGCGACCAAAACAGATATATTAGTTACGAGTTATGGAATTAATATTGTTTCTCAATTGTCGTTTATAGTCGCTCTTAAAAATTTAACTCAATATGATGGGCTATTTATTCCCGGCGGAAGTCATATTTCTTTATTGGAAGAAGATGAAGCGGTTGAAGTAATAATAAATCACTTCAATAGTAAGAACAAGGTTATTGGTGCAATTTGTGCCGGGCCGACATTATTGGCAACAAAAGGAATTTTGGAAGGCAAAGAGGCGATTTGTTACCCTGGGAAAAAAGAACGAGCAATTTTGCTTAAAAACAAAGCAATAATTCCAAATCCAAATTGTAAACCAAATAATAAATGTGAGGTTGTTGTTTCTGGAAAAATTGTGACAGGTTTAATGATGGATTCAACTTTCGCCTTTGTACGAAAGTTTATTCAAATTATTGAAAAGTATTAAAAAATGAAAACAATAAGTTATTTAACAACAAAAAATATCGGGCAAAAAATCACAATTAACGGTTGAGTAAAAAAGACTCGCCGCTTAGGTGAATTAATTTTCCTTGATTTAAGACAACAAAATCATTTGACACAAATCGTTGTTAATAAAAAATCGTCTTCTTATGAACTTGCTTTATCACTTCGTTCTGAAGATGTAATTTCTGTAGTGGGGAAAGTAGTTTTACGAAAATCCAAAAATGATAAAATATTGACTGGGCATATTGAGATATTTGCTAATGAGATTAGTTTAATTTCTAAAGCCAAAAATCCCCCACTAATTTTAGAAGAAAAAACGGATGCTCTTGAGGAATTACGAATGGAATATCGTTATTTAGATTTAAGAAGACCCAATCTTAATAAAATGATAAGAATTCGTTCGCAATTTAATCAATTACTTCGAACACATTTTCTTGAAGAATCCTTCATTGAAATTGAAACTCCTTATATTACTAAACCAACTATTGGTGGTGCTGGTGAATTAAAAATTCTTTCTCAAAACCATCCGAATAAGTACTATTCTCTAACGCAATCACCGCAGATTTATAAACAATTATTAATGTATGGCGGTTTTGAAAAGTATTTTCAAATTGCAAGGTGCTTTCGTGATGAAGATTCTAGGGCGGATCGCCAACTTGAATTTAGTCAACTAGATTTAGAATTAACTTTTACTTCAGAACAAGAAGTTAAATCATATATTGAATCTTTGTTTGTTAAAATATTTAAACAATTTTTAAATCAAAAATTAAAAACCCCCTTTTTAAATCTCTCTTATGAAACAGCATTAAATAATTATGGTTCAGATAAACCTGATTTACGTTTTGATTATCAATTAATTGATTTATCAGCAATCTTTTCTAAGAGTGTAATTCCTTTTTTTGCAACTAAATTTAATCAAAAAAATATTAATTTAGATGAAAAAAAAGTCATCAAAGCAGTTTGTTTTGAACAAAATTTATCAAATAATTTACTCAAAAAAATAGATCAAGATTTAAAACAACAAAAATCGTCAGGAATGTTTGTTGTTAAAATTGAAAATCAAAAACCGATTAATAAAAATGCTGGATTATTGAATGATGAAGAATTAAAACAATTACTAAAACTTGTAAACAAGAAAAGTTTTAGTTGTTTAATTATTGTTGATGAATGAAAAAAATCCTGTGAATTCACCGGTAAAATTCGCTTAAGTGTTGCTAAGGATTTGGATTTAATTGATGAAAAAAAGATGTCAATTTTATGAATTACAGATTGACCACTTTTTGGTTTAAATGAAAACAAAGACCTCGAATCACTTCATAATCCTTTTAGTGCAATTGCTTTAAAAGACCAAAAGTCTTTCGCGGAAATGATGAATACAAATAAATTAAATTATGAAAATGTTTTAAAACTAAAATCTCAAGCTTATGATTTGGTTTTAAATGGTAGTGAAATTGGCGGTGGTGCGATTAGAATTAATGATCGCAAGCAACAAGAACAAATTTTTCATGTTTTGGGAATTTCAACTTCAGAATTAGAAAAAGCATTTGCTTGATTTTTGAAAGCGCAAGAATTTGGTATCCCTCAACATGGCGGAATTGCTCTTGGAATCGATCGAATTTTAGCAGTTCTTTTTAATGTTAGATCAATTAGGGATGTTATTGCTTTTCCAAAATCTTCTTCTGGAATTGATAATATGATGAAGGCACCAATTACAAAATAAGGACTATAAATATGACAATAAATGATTTTTTAAAACAGAAAATGCAAGGTTCAAAAGATCCCTTTGCAGTCAGGAATAAACGTTTTCGGATTCTATCTGTTGATGGTGGCGGTCTCAAAGGGATGTTTACTGCTTATGCAATTTTAAAATTGAAGGAGGAATATAATATTGATCTTTTTGAAGAATTTGATATGTTTGTCGGAACCTCAACAGGATCAATTATTATTGGCGCTCTTCTTTCTGGATGAACTGCTCAAGAAATTTATAATGAATATTTAAACGGACAAACATTGATGTTTGGCAAGCCTTATACTTTTAGAGAACAAATGACAAAATTACTTTATGCAAGATATGATGATAGTTTAATTAATGAATCACTTAAAAAAACACTGGGTGATAAAACAATAGCTGAAATTGAAAAACTTCATAATAAGCCATTCATTATTGCAGCAACAAATATGAATGAATCTAAACCGATTATGTTCGGTTCATCACATTTTAAATCATTAAATAAAAGATACAATAGTCTTCCGTTGTGACAAATGGTTAGAGCTTCAGCAGCAGCACCATTTTATCTAGAACCAATCAAAGAGGAAACAACAGGAGCGAATCTTTTTGATGGTGGTGTTTGAGCAAACAATCCCGCTCTAATGGCAATTGTTCTTGCTCAAGGAGATTTAAATATTGATTTAAAAAACATTGAAATGCTCTCTTTCGGACAAACTTTCATTGAAGGAATTTCAATTGAACCTTCGAAAGGAAAAGATTTACTTAAAAATCCATCAAAAAATGCAATTGGTCTTTTAGCTTATTCCGCTCTATATGCCAATCAAAATTTTGACACTTTTGCGGCTTCACTATTATTGAAAAATCGATTATTGAGATATTCACCTCGTGAGGCAAATATTCATGGTCGTGTTGATAAAGTTAATAAAGACTATATTGAATATTGTCGTCAAAGTTGAGAAACTAATAAGGAATATATTGTTGAATTCATCAAGACTGGAAGAAACAATAATTATCACCTTGGAGAAACAAAAAGATATAACTAATTGAGTTATAATATAAATTAATTATGGAATTTAAATTTACGATAATTCAACCATTATGAACAACATCAGCAGAATCTAGTAATTGAGGCGGATATATTGGTATCTTTTTTATGTTTGTCGTAATTATTGGTTTTGGGGTTGGTGCAGTCTATTATGCTAAATGGTTAAAATATGGACCAAAATGAAAAAGATTTGTTTCCAATACTAAAAAAAGGTTTACTGGAAAACTAGATAAATCTGGACCAAAGGTCCAAAAAGGCGCTGTTATTACAAATATTTCAACCACTGAAAAATTGGATGCAAATATTGAAACAGCAAAAACCCCTCAAGAATTACTTGAGGCACAAAATGCTAAAATCTCTCATGATCGCCAGGTTAAAGTTCTTGAACAAAAATTAGTAACTGAAGCCGAATTGGCAAAAGAAAAACAAGAGGATAAAGCTGCTGCCTTAGCCGAAAAAGAACGTTACAAAGACGAAGTTAAGACAGAAAAAGAAGCAAAAAAAGCTGAAAAATCAGAAAAAAAAGCTGAGAAAAAGAAGGAGTAAATTATTATGTATGGAGGATGAATGGCCACAGCGATAGTTTTTATTTGTTTAACACCAATCGTTGCTTTTTTAGGATATTTTATCACTAAAAAACTAATTGAAAAACAATTAAAAGAAAACCCACCAATAAGTGAAGCACAAATTAGAGCAATGTTTCAATCAATGGGAAGAAAACCATCAGAGGCACAAATTCGAAACGTTATGCAATCAATGAAGAATGCAAAACGTCGAGATAAATATAGTAAAAGAAAATAAGCGCATTGAGTGATAATTTAACAACAAAAACTACCAAAACTACAAAAACAGCAAAAACTTTTCACAATATTTTATGAAGTAAATATTTTTTACCTACTCTTTATTTCATTTTTATTGCGATTGGAATTATTCAAATCATTTTATATAGTAAAGAAATATATTCACCAATCCATGAGAATAGCGCTGAATGAAATTCATATTGACGTGGTTGACTTGTTTTATTTTTTTCAATCACCGGTTCGTTGAGTGCAGTAACCGGAACTTTTTTTATAAATCGTCGGTCAAAAAAATGGATTTATCCTCAAATGTGAACTATGCCAGCAATGACATTAGCGATGATTTTTTCATTGTTACCTCTACAAGCACTTCAATGAATCCTAACTATTATTCCTTTGACAATACTTTATCGAACTTGAAACAAAGATGATCCTCAATCTTTTAAACCAAAAAAATTATCGAGTTCATCAATTTTGATTTCACTTATTGTTTGTGTTCTTCTTACTTTTACGTTAGGTTTTCTTGTTTCTTCAATCAATAACTGAATAAACACGGATATTAAGTACTTTGATGCCTTCCCATATGTTGATTCGGCAATTTTAGTCTTTTCAATTTATGCCCCGTTCCTTATTGCGAAAAGTTATTGAGCCGGTAATTATTTTTATTTTATTGCAAATTTTATAGCGATAATTTTATTTATAATTATTGGTAACTATGTTCTCGTTTTGATTAATTTAGTTTTTTTATTTTATTGTTTCGTCGGCACCTTTTCATGAATTGGTTTGTATCATGGGATTAATGAATAAATTTATATATATTAACCATTTTAAAAAATTTATTCATTAACTTTCAAAATGGTAAAATTTAATTAATGTTTAATAATAAACTCTCCACGAACAAAATTACAAAAACCGATAATAAACTTTTCATTAGTTGGGCAAAAAAAAATCCGTTCTTATTTAATAATCCGAATTTTTTGACAGGTTTATACAATATAAATAGATCGAAGAAAATCACAAAAAATGAATTAGAATTTTCTTTTTTTAATCGTGTTGTTTTAAATAATAAATATGAATTAGGTTTTAATCAATCATTTGTTTTGAATTCAAATTCAAAACTTAATAATTATGTTGAGCAGTTTATTTTTGATAATTTAAATAAATCGGATAATTTTATTAATTTCATCATATTTTATAATGAAATTACAAAATATATTATTTCAAAAGAACAAAAAGATTGAAAAAGAGAATTTGATTTATTGAACATTTATTGAAAATTTTTAGATGATTTAGAACATGGAACAGAAATTGATTTTAATAATTGAGTGATTTATATTAATAAAAATATTTATCAAAACCAGAAAGGATTCAACAAATAATGCGTGACAAATATGATGCTAGTTCAATAGAAGTTATTGAAAGTTTAGAAGCCGTTCGTAAACGGCCGGGTATGTATATTGGTGATACTGGAACTAGAGGTTTACATCACTTATTAAAAGAAATTATTGATAATTCAATTGATGAACATCTTGCTGGTTTTGCAACCGTAATTTCTGTTGAATTAATTTCTGGTAATGTTATTTCTGTAGAAGATAATGGTCGAGGGATTCCTGTTGATATTCACTCAAAAACAAATCGTCCCGCTGTTGAAACCATCTTTACAACACTTCATGCTGGTGGTAAATTTGGCGGGGTGAATTCAAGTTATAAAATTTCTGGAGGTCTACATGGTGTTGGTTCTTCAGTTGTTAATGCTTTATCATCTTCTGTCAAGGTCATTGTTTGAAAAAATAAATTTGAATATCACATTGATTTTTCTCATGGTGGTAAAAAAATTACACCACTCAAAAAGATAGGACCAACGCTAAAAACCGGAACAAAAGTAACTTTTAAAACAGACAAAGAAATTTTTAAATCAGTTACTTTTAATTCTCAAACAATTAAGGATTTGCTCAAGGAACTTTCTTATTTAAATCCTGGTTTAAAATTGTTTTTTAACGATGTTAAAAATGAAGAAAAATATGAGTTTTTTCAACCACAGGGTTTAAGAGCTTTTGTTGATGATTTAACAAAAGAACAAACAAAGATCTCAAAAACTTACGCTTTCACTGCTGAATCAAGCGAAATGCAAATTAAGATTGCCTTTATTTGGACCACAACAAATCAAGAAAATATTCATTCATTTGTAAATAATATTATTACTCCTGATGGAGGATCTCATGAAAAATCCTTTAAATTTGGTTTGACTAAAGCGATGAATGAATATGCAGTTGAAAATAAATTACAGCAAAATGGTAAAGCATTAGAGGGTGCCGACACTAGAGAGGGTTTATTTGCGGTAATTTCATTATATTTAATGGAAAAATATTTGCAATTTGAGGGACAAACCAAATCAAAACTTTCTTCAAACGAAGCAAAAGCTTTTGGTGATAAAATAATTTATGAACAAATTAAACATTATTTAAATAAAAATCCCCAAGATGCAAAGAAAATTATTGAAAAGGCTTATTCTTCAAAACGTGCTAAAGAGGCGGCAAGAAGGGCAAGAGAAGTCTCTCGAGAACTTTCAAGTGCAAAAAATAAATCATTTGCTGGTAAATTGGTAACTGCTCAATCAAGAAAAGCAGAAGAACGAGAACTATTTATTGTTGAGGGTGATTCTGCTGGAGGTTCTGCTAAATTAGGAAGAGACCGCAAAACTCAGGCAATCTTACCGTTAAAAGGGAAGATTGTAAATACTGAACGAGCAACATTAAAAACAATTCTTGGTAATGACGAATTATCAATGGCGATTCATGCTATTGGTGGTGGTCTTGGTGAAGATTTTAATATTAAAAAAGCTAATTATGGAAAAGTTATTATTATGACTGATGCTGACACTGATGGTGCTCATATTCAAGCACTTTTATTAACTTTTTTCTATCGTTTTATGAAGCCATTAGTAGATGCTGGAATGGTTTATATTGCTTTGCCGCCATTATTTAAAGTTAAAAATACTAAAACAAAAAAATCAGTTTATGCTTGATCAATATCTGAATTAGATCATATAAAAGAAAAACAATCAAGTTATGAAATTCAACGTTATAAAGGACTTGGAGAAATGAATTATCAACAATTATGAGAAACAACAATGAATCCAAATACACGAACTTTAATTCAAGTTTCTGGAACAAATGATGAATCTGCAAATAAAATTATCATTACTTTGATGGGCCAGGACGCCGCTGTCAGAAGAGAATGAATTGAGGAAAATGTTGAATTTAGTCTTGATGATAATGTTCAAGATAATCTAATAGGAGAAGAACATGTCTAATTTTTTATTTAAAAAAGAAAATATTATTTCAAAAGATATTGATGAATTAATTGGTAAAAAATTTGGTGATTATTCGAAATATATTATTCAAGAGCGAGCCCTTCCTGATTTAAGAGATGGATTAAAACCCGTTCAACGGCGAATTCTTTTTGCAATGAACGACCTAAAATTAAGCCACAAAGGACCATATAAGAAATCTGCTCGTGTCATTGGTGATGTTATTGGTAAATATCATCCTCACGGAGATAGTTCTGTCTATGAAGCTATGGTTCGACTGGGTCAAGAGTGAAAAATAAATCTCCCTCTTGTTGATATGCATGGAAATAAGGGTTCTGTTGATGGTGATTCACCAGCAGCAATGCGATATACCGAGGTAAGACTTGGACATATTACACAATTCTTATTAATAAATATTGATAAGAATCTAGTTGATTTTGCTCCTAATTTTGATGATAGTGAAAAAGAGCCTGTTGTTTTACCGGCGCAATTTCCCAATTTATTAATAAATGGTTCAACGGGAATTGCTTCTGGATATTCAACAAATATTCCACCACATAATTTTAATGAAGTAATGAAAGCACTGATTTATGTTTTGAAAAATGAACGTGCTGTTCTTTCTGATTTAACAAGAATAATAAAAGGTCCAGACTTTCCAACTGGTGGGATTATTCAAGATCAACAAGCTATTAAAGCTGCTTATAAAAATGGTAAGGGAAAAATCATTGTTAAATCGATATGACATTGAAATAAATCTAAAAGCGAAATTCAAATTACTGAAATTCCCTATGAAACAAACAAGGCAGATCTTGTTAGAAAAATTGATGATTTAGTTCGTTCTGGAAAATTACCAAAAGTTCTTCAAATAAGAGATGATTCTGATCGTAAGGGAATGCAAATTACTTTAATGTGTCAAAGTGATGTTAATTTAGAAGTAATTATGAAGTATCTTTTTAAGGTTACTGATTTGCAAAAAAACTATAATTTAAATATGGTTGCCATCAAGGATAAAAAACCAATGCAACTAGGATTAGTTGAAATTATTTCTTCTTTTAAGGAATTTTTAATTTCAACAACGATAAGATTATATGAATTTGAGCTCAATAAAATCACCAATCGTTTAGAAATAGTTGATGGTCTTATTAAAGTTACAAAAATTATTGATAAGGTTATTTATGTTATTCGTAATTCAACGAATAAACTTGAAGCAAAAACTAATTTAATGGGACAATTTTTATTTAGTTCAAGACAAGCTGAAGCAATTGTAAGCCTCCGCCTTTATCATTTGACTTCAACCGATGTCAAACACCTTCAAGAAGAACAATTTGATTTATTAAATAAATCAAAAAATTACAAAAAAGCTCTAAAAAATCATAAATACTTAGTAGAGCAAATAATTATAAATCTTGAAGCAATTACAGATATATTCCAAATCCCACGAAAATCACAAATTGATAACAATATTGAATTACTTGATATCAATGAAGAGGATTTAATCCAAGAAGAAGACGTTATAGTTGTTGTTTCTCATCAGGGATATATCAAAAAGGTTCCAATTCGTTCTTATGAAGCATCGCAAGGTGTTTCTGCTGGTAAACGTGTCGATGATTTAATCATCTCAATTTCAAGAGTTTCAAATCTGGAAAACCTCGTTTTGTTTAGTTCAACAGGAAAATATTATTCTGTACCAATTTGAAAAATGTCTGAATATAAATGAAAAGATTTGGGAGAACATTTTTCAAAATTTGCTAAAATATCATCAACAGATCGAATTCTCAAGGTTGCAACTTTGAAAGATTTTCAAAAATCTGGAACAATTGTTATTTCAACTGAAAAGGGAATGATTAAGCAAACAAAAATTAAAGAATTAGTAATTAGTTCAACAAAAAAAGGTTTACAATATGTTAAATTAAAACCAAATGATTTTGTTGTTTCAATTTCACTTGCAAAAAAACAATCTGATTATGTAACTTCAATAACTAAATTTGGTTACGCATTAAGATACAATTTAAATTCAGTTCCAATTTCTAAAACCACTGCCTCTGGGGTAGTTAATTTAAAATTATCAGATAATGATTTTGTTGTTTCTTGCCTTGTTAGTCCAAGTAAAGAAGTATCGAATGATAAATCTCAAATTATTATAATTACTGATAATGGTAAAGCAAAACGATTTAGAACTAGTGAAATTAAAAAGGTTTCACGAGCTTCTAGAGGTTCTTTAATTTCACCGCAAATTGAATCGAATCCTCATCAAGTTTTAAACGCATTTAACACTCATGAAGTTGATTATTTAAGTTTATTAACACACAAAAATGAGCACAAAATGCTTGCCCCTAAAAGTAATATTCCATTAACGGAACATAAAACAGGATTAAATGGATTTTTAAAAGAACCAATTAAACTTGTCTTTAATGATTTGAGATTGAAATTTGAAAATCTTAAAAAATCAGAAATAACGAAAGAAATAGTGTTAAATTTAAATAAAGAATTAGAATCAACCACTGAAATTGCAACAATCTTAGAAGAGGTTTAATTACTTTGATAAAATTAATTTATTATTGTCATTTTATAAAATGACAATAATAAATTTACTTATATTATAATATTAGAAATAGAAAAGGAAATTTTATGAGAACAAAATTAACTTACCGGTGTACCGAATGTAAAAATGAAAACTATATTGGTGACCGAAACAAAAGCAAAAATCCAGATAAATTAGAGATCAATAAATATTGTTCAAATTGTAACAAACATACAATTCATAAAGAAAAATCTAAAAAATAATTTTTTAGATTTTTTTTATTTAAAATGAACCAAATCACTGGAAATAATAGCAAACAAAAATCAATCAATTCCAATTCATTTTTAATTGGACTTTTTGTTAATTATTTAAAACCATCAACATATGTTACTTCAATCAAAAACATTAATCTAAATAAATTAAAACAACAAGGCATTAAATTAATAATTTGTGATTTAGATAACACTTTAGTTCCACACTATAATAAATTTCCCACTAAAGTATCATTAGATTTTGTAAATTCGGTGAAGGAAAATGGTTTTAAATTTATTTTAGTTTCGAATAATACTAATAAAAGAGTTTCGTTTTTTGCAGAAAAACTAGACGTTGATTATATTTCTAATGCTAAAAAACCGTTTCCATTTTCAATGTCAAAAGCGATAAAAAATCATAATCTTAAATCTCAAGAGGTTGTTGTTATTGGTGACATGATTATTACTGATATTCTTACTGCAAACTTCATTCATGCGGAATCAATTCTTGTTCAACCGGTTCTTAATAGTCAAGGGAATATTTCATGATTTATAAAATGAATTGAGCAAGCAATATATTCAAGATTAATTAAGCAAAATTTATTGATTAAGGAAGAAGAGACAGGGAGAAATTTATATTCTGATGATTATGAAATCTTATAACGAACAATGTCCAGGTTGCGGATCCCAAAAACAACAAGAAGATTCTACTGCTAATGGATATTTCTTAAACCCCCATGATCAATTATGTGTCAATTGCTTTAGGTTGAAGAATTACGGTATTAAAAGTCATTTTGTTATTGACATTAATATTGAAGCGACGTTAAAAAATATTAAAAAAGATCAAGATCAAGTTATTTTAATTATTGATATTTTAAACCCATATCAAACATTATTAAGTTCCATCAATGAATACATTGATGAAGAAAATTTAATTATTGTTGTTAATAAAATTGATTTATTACCAAAATCAATTTCTTATCCAAAAATTATTAATTGAATAAGAAAAATTGCAATTAGAAAAAATATTAAATTCAAAAAATTGATATTAGTTTCAAATTATAAAAAATTTAATATTGATCAACTAGTAAATTTAATTAAAAATGGTAATAAAAATACTTCTGTTATTGGTTATTCTAATGTTGGTAAATCAAGTTTTATTGTTGCATTATTTAATGCGATTGGAATTTCAACAGCGAACTTAAGTGCGAACACAATTGGCACAACTTTAGCAGCAATAAAGACTCCATTCAATGATAAATTTATCATTGATCATCCAGGATTTTATTTAGATGGCAATTTTCAAAATATATTGGATAAAAAACTTCTTAATAAGGCAATGGGAAAAAAAGAATTAAAACAAAAAGTTTTCCAATTTACTCCAAATATTGATCAAGTTATTTCAATTCATAACCTGTTCTTTTTAAACTTTTTGCAAAACAAAAAACCACAAAATTATCAACTTCTTTTCAGTAATCAATTAGAAATTAAAAAAATAAATAAATTTAAAAAGAATTTATCAGATAATTTTGTTAGTCATGAACTCATTCTTTTGCCAAATATTGAAAAACAAGATTTAATTATTTCTGGCTTGGGCTTTATTACTTTAAAAAATAACCACCAAAAAATTATTATTGATTTACCAAAGGACATTAAATTCAACCTTGTTGAAAGTATTTATTCATCATAAATAATCTTTGTTAAATAAATATTATATAATTATCATATATGAAAATAGGCATTTTTGGTGGAACTTTCAACCCAGTCCACAACGGACACATAGATATTTGTAAACATTTAAAGGAAAAATTAAATTTTGATTTTATTTATATTGTTCCAACTTATAAAACTCCAGGATTTAAATTTGATCCAGAACGCATCGACCCAATTCATCGTTTGAAGATGGTTGAAGCCGCCGTTAAAGAAACAAAATTAAAATGATTGAAAGTTTCGAAAATAGAATTTGAAAAGAAGGATATTTCTTACACTTATTTGACAATTGAACATTTCAGAAAAACTTATCCAAAAGCTGATCTATATTTTATTTTAGGAAATGATCGTTATATTACTTTTGATACTTGAAAAAACCCAAATTCAATAACAACAAATGCTAAATTAGTTGTTTATAAAAGAGGGCATCATTTAATGACTCCAACAACAACGCAACGATTAATTTATGTTGATGACAAGCCATTTAATATTTCTTCAACAGACATTATTGCTAATTTAGAATGAAATAAGATTCCCCTGGCGTCAAGAAAATATATTTCTAAACACCATTTATATTTAAAAACACTTGCGTTTAGACAACTTGGTGTTGATCGATATAAACACACCATTGCAGTTGCAATTAACGCTAAAAGATTAGCCGAAATATCTGGTTATAGAAATCCACAAAAAGCTTATGATGTTGGTCTTGCTCATGATTTATTTAAAAATTTTGATGAGAAATGACAAGTTGATTATATTCATATGAATTCAGATTATTTAATTCCGCCAGGGCCAACGTTACATAGTTATACGGCAGACATCTGATTTCGCAAGGAATATTTAATGAAAGATGAAGAATTTTTAAGTGCAATAAGAAAGCATTCTTTGTGTGCATTGGAAATGTCACAATTAGACAAATTAATTTATGTAGCGGACAAGACATCAATGGATAGAATAACTAAATCTGATATAAGTATGCGAAGATTAGCATATTCAAATCTTGATTTAACTTTTAAAAAGTTATTCAAGCAATATTGTGAGCTTATATTGAATAAAAATAATTTATTATTTCCAGATACAAGAGAACTATACGATAATTTATTTATTGAACAAAAAAAGGAAGTAAAAACTTATGGAAATTTCAAAAAACTTAGCTAACTTAATTATTAAGGGATCAGTATATATATCCAACCCGATTGATGTATATTATTTAACTAACTTTAAATCGACAAATATGCAACTTATTTATGTTGACAAAAAATGATTTGCTTTGACGGATGATCGTTATTTTGCAAATGCAAAAAAGGCAATTAAAGAAATGGAAGTAATCAATGTTTCGGTAAAAAATTGATTCAAACCAATTACTAAATTGCTTGCTGATCAATTTGTTTTTATCGATGCTAAAACAACCACAATAGAGCAATTAGAAAATATTAAAACATCGTTAAAGAGACATAGAATTAAAGTTAAGACAATCATTTTCCCACCATTGCGAATGGTCAAGGGTCAAAGCGAAATTGATGATGCCGAATCAGTAGTTTTCCTAACCGATCAAATCTTTGACAAAATAAAAAAATACGTTAAAGTTGGAAAGACCGAGCGAGACATTGCAGATTATATTAATAAATTAATTTGTGAAGCTAAAAATGTTAAAGAATCATTTTCACCAATTATTGCAGCTGGAAAAAATGGCGCAAATCCACATAATCAGCCATCAAGTTATAAAATAAAAAAGAGGGATTTTATCACTATTGATTTTGGATTATTTTATCAACGCGGTTGTTCTGATTTAACTAGAAGTTTCATTGTTAAAGGAAAACCAACTCCAAAACAAAAAGAGGTGTTTGATATTTGTTTAAATGCACTAAATTTAGCAACATCATCAATTAAGCCCGGAATTAAGGCGGCGCAAATTGATAAAATTGCTCGAGAATATATTGAATCAAAAGGTTATGGAAAATATTTTAATCATGCCTTAGGTCATGGTATTGGGTTGGAAATCCATGAAGCCCCATTAATTAGTAAAAATGATCAAACAATATTAGAAAAGGGTATGATTATTACTATTGAGCCAGGTATATATATTGATAATGAATTTGGAATTAGACTTGAAAATGATATTCTAGTTACAGCAAATGGTTATCGAATTTTGAATCGCTCAAAAATATCACTAAAAAAATAAGAAAAGAAAAAGGAAAAAGCAAATGGCAGAAAAAATAAATGTAAATGAATTTAAACCAGGGATATCATTTTTAAAAAATAATGAAGTATATCAAGTAATAGAATCATCACACTCCAAATCAGGAAGAGGGCAAGCTCATGTTAAGTGTAAGGTTAAAAACTTATTTACAGGAGCAACAAGCATTATTACCTTCACCGGTGGTGAACGAATTGAAAAAGCATTTATTTCAAAAAAAGAAATGCAGTTTTTATATTTAAGCGGTGATGATGCTAATTTTATGGATAATGAAACATTTGAACAAATTTCAATTCCTAAAAGTCATTTAGTTAATGAATTAAAATATATGACAGAAGGTTTAACTGTTTCTGTGATGAGTTATGAAACAAAAATTTTAGGAGTTGAACTACCTAAAAACGTTAACATCATTGTTGAATTTGCTGCTGACGCTGTTAGAGGCGATACTGTAACTGCTGCAACTAAGAAGATTACCTTAGTGACGGGGCTTGAAATCGATGTTCCACAATTTATTGAAACCGGGCAAAAGATAATTGTTTCAACCCAAACAGGAAAATATAACGGGAAAGTTTAAAATGGAACAGGCTTGAGTAGTTGCTTTAGTAATTTTGGTTGCTTATCCACCCATTGAAATAGTTGTTGGGTTCTTTTTTAATTATAAAATTTATATGATTGCTAAAGAAAAATTTTCCTTAGCAGCAATCATGGGAGCGACATCAACATTTTTATTTGTAATTATAATGTCAATAACACCGTTAATTTCAGCTAGCGTTGATGCTTGATGAATTATTTTTGTTGCCGCCTTTGCTACTGGAATTGGTAATTTAATTGCGGCGTTATTAGTTCCTATTGCCGCAAAAAGATTCGGTCATATTGAAAATATTACCGAAGATAGTGATTCGATAATAAGTCAAGATATGTGACAAAAATATATTGATGAGGAAAATAAATAATGTATTGAGCATGATACATTCCAATTTTATTTTTTCTAGCTTTGTTACAATTTACCGCCTCATTTGCGTTTAATTTTAAAATTTATAAAATCACTAAAAACAAATTTGTTGATGCCGCTTTTTTAGGAATGTTGGCAACTATTGTTTCAGCCATTGCTATTCCGTTTATTGCTTATCTAGCGATAACGATTGCAAACGTTGGCGTTGATGGGGAAACTGTTAAGATAGGTGCAGCAATTGGCATTGTAATTGCTGGTGCCTTTAGCGCTGCAATCGGTAATTTTATTTCTGTAATGCTTGTACCAAAAGTATTGGAATGACAAAAAAATAAGAATAACCAAAAAGAAAACATTAAAAAAGAGTCTAACTAGACTCTTTTTTAATGTTTTTGTTTGCTTGAATGATTTAATTCTAAATCTAAAATACCATCAATTTTTAGATTTAGAATCTTTGCAATTATTAAGTCATTATTCATTTTTTTGTTAAATTTATTGCTCAATACAATCCCACTTTTTTTCAATGTTTTTAAAACTTTTTGTCCATTATCATTAAAGGCGAGCACTCTTAATTCTTCTTCATTTTCAATTTCTAAAAATCATTTCAAAATTGTTCTTCTAATCCTGCTTTTAGTAATCGAACCATTACTACATAAATCAATCAATTGATTTCAAGTTTTAATTTTATTTTTAGCAATAATTTTTTTTACATATTTTATTAATTCTTGTTCAGAATTAGAGCTAACAATTTTCCCAATTATTAAATCAAAAAAATCATCCATTTTAATTAAATTATCAATTTTCGTTAAATTATTTTTATTTTCAATTTCTTTTATTAAATCTATTCTTATTTGTGATGCGGAACTAAAACTATCATTTTTTAATCGCAAAATTGTTTCAAATTTAATATTAGTTTCGTTTAATAAATTTTGCTTTAAATAGCAAATGCCAAGAATATCATTAGCCTCAAAATTCCTTCCCAAAATCTCTTTAATCGCTTTTGGGAGTGATCCTTTTTCTTTTACCAAACTATTAATTTTATTGTTATTCTTGATAATTAGTTTTGCGCTTTTTTCAAGACTTACTAAATCATTTGTTTCACTACCAAAAATAATTTTTTCAATCCCTAATTCTTTAGCAATAATTATTGCTCCATTTGCAAAATAATCTGCACTATTTAATGTGTAATAAATTGGCAGTTGAATCACAAGATCAATTCCATTCATAATTGCTGCATTAGCTCTAGTAAATTTATCAGCAATTGCAAATTCTCCGCGTTGTACAATATTGCCACTCATCAAAGTAATAAGGGTTGCTTGGGGGTATTTTTCCCTGATTTCCTTAATTAAATATGCATGCCCAGAATGAAAGGGATTATATTCTGCAATTATTCCTATTTTTTCCATTGTTTACAATCTATTAAATTATAATTAATATAAGATGAAAAAATTAACTTCTAAAGAAATAAGAAATATTTGAATTCAATATTTTAAAAATAAAGATCACTACGAAATACCTTCTGCATCATTAATTCCAATTGAGGATGAATCAATACTGTGAATTAATTCTGGTGTAGCAACACTTAAAAAAGTGTTTGAAGGAAAAAAACAACCCCCTTCAAAAAGAATGGTTAGCATTCAAAAATCACTAAGGACGGGTGATTTTGATAACGTTGGAATAACTTCAAGACATCATACTTTTTTTGAAATGATGGGAAACTTTTCAATTGGTGATTACTTTAAGGAAGAAGCAATTTCTTTTGCTTTTGAAATCCTAACTTCGCCAGATTATTATGATATACCGAAAGAAAAAATATTTATAACTATTTTCAAAGGAGATAAAGATAGTTTGAGATATTGATTAAAATTGGGGATATCACAAAATCATATTTTTAAGATGGGGAAATCAACTAATTTTTGAGATATGGGTAAGGGTCCTTCTGGTCCATCAACAGAAATCTTTTTTGATCGGGGAGAAAAATTTTCTGATAATTCAGCGAAAAATTTAATTAGTAAAGAAATTGAAAATGATCGTTATATTGAAATTTGAAATATTGTTTTTTCTCAATTTAATAATGATGGTAAGGGAAAATATACTGAACTTCCACAAAAAAACATTGATACTGGTGCTGGACTTGAAAGATTTGCCTCGTGTTTTCAAGAAGTGCCAACTGATTTTGAAACTGACTTATTCGCTCCAATCATTAAAAAGATTGAGGAATTTTCTAAGAAAAAATATCAATGAGAATATGTTTCACATCAGCTTGAAAAAAACGACAATGAGCAATTCTTAATAAACTCCGCTTATAAAAAAATTGCTGATTATACAAGGGCAATTACTTTTGCCCTTGCTGATGGAGCAATGCCGGGTCCAAATGGACGTGGTTATGTCTTGAGAAAGTTGATTCGTCAAGCAATTTTACAAGCGAATAAATTGGAAATAACTAATGATTTTTTATATAAATTACCACCGGTCATTGTAAAGATTATGGAGGATATTTATCCAAATGTCAAAACCAATTTGCCAGCAATCATTGAAATATTTAAACGAGAAGAAAAATCTTTTAAAAAATTACTAAATAGTACACTTAAAATTTATCAAAAACTTTTAATCGAAAATAATAATATTTTAACTCCAAAACAGGCATTCAATTTATATGATACTTATGGTCTCCCTCTTGAATTTTTGATTCAACAAGTTGATGAAAAGAAATTATCTTTAGACATTAAAAGTGTTAAAAAACTAATAATTATTTTTAAGGAGCAATCGAGATTAAAATCTAAAAAAACTTCGGCAATAAATATCCAAAATGAATTGTTCTATGATTTTGAACCAACACTATTTATTGGTTATGATAATTTAGAAACGAATGCAAAAGTAATTGGTAAAGAAGACGATAATTATGTTTTTGATCAAACGATATTTTATGCAACTTCTGGTGGCCAAGAACATGATGAAGGTGAAATTGAGAATGTAGCGGTTTTGAATGTTTCTAAGAATTCTAATGGAACTTTCATTCATAAATTAGCTAATCAAAAAATAAAAATTGGGACTCAAGTGCTAATGAAAGTTGATAAAGATCATCGTCGTAGCATTACAATGAATCATTCAGCAACTCATTTAGCTTTTTCAGCACTTGAAAAAGTTATTGGGCAAAAAGTAATTCAAGTTGGCAGTAAAATCACTTCATCTTTTTTTAGATTTGATTTTTCTTATCAGGGTGATTTAAAAATGGAGCAAATTCTTGAAGCGCAAAAAATCGTTAATTCATGAATTTCTAAAAAAACACCAACAAATATCAAGCAAATGAAAATTTCTGAAGCAAAAAAACTAGGAGCAAATTATTTTGATTGAAATAAATATAAAGATGTTGTACGTGTTGTTAAATTAAATAATCAAGTAATTGATTTTTGCGGCGGAACCCATGTTAAAAATCTTGGTGAAATTGAAGAAATTTTGTTTTACAATTTAGAAAAAAAAGGTTCTGGAGTTTATCGTATTGAAGGCACATCTGGAAGAGAAATGATTAATTCAAAACTTCTGACTTTAAATGCTCAAATTGAGCAAAAACTTTTAGTTAAAAATATCGCAAAAATAGTTGAGTTGAACAAAAAAGATCAAAATTATAATATTTTAAACTTTAATAAAGTCAATGAATTTATGAAAGAAATTACTAAATTAAGTTACACTGATTCAAAATGAGAAATCAAAGTAATTAAATTAATTAAAGCGCAAGAAAATGAATTGAATGATTTAAATAATATTGTTCTTGAAAAAATAAGAAATGATCTTAATGATAAATTTGATGAAAATAAACCAATCAATTTATTTGTTGTTAATAATTTTAAAGCAATTGATATTGCAAAAATTACTCTCACAAAATTTAATGATGAAAAAGAAAAAGTTTTTGTGATTAAAGCTATTAATGATAAGAAAATGACAATTGTTTTCGTGTTGACTAAAGATTTAGTTAAAAATAAAATTTTAATTAGTGATATCAAAAATTTTGCTGCGAAATATTCTTTACGAGGCAACGGCAATAATCAATTATATATTTATGGTGGAAAAACATTAAAAGATAAGAACTTTAATAAGGACCTTTTAAAATGAGATATTTAAGTTTGGATTTAGGAATTAAATCTTGCGGGATTTGTGTTTCAGACCCAACAAATATTATTCCAGTCCCTGTTGAAAATTTTATGTTTCCACGTGGAGATTTTTTAACAGCGCTTTATCAAGTAAAATTTTATGTTGAAAAATATAAAATAACAACAATAATTCTTGGTTATCCAATTCGTACTGATGGTAAAAAATCACAGGCAACAATTCAGGTTGAAGAATTTAAAACATTACTTGAGAATGCATTCGATAAAAAAATTAAAATTGAATTAATTGATGAAACAAATTCAACAAAAAGAGGATTAGAGTTGCTTGCGAGAACAAAAAAATCACCTGAAAATCTAAAAAATAAAAAAGACGTGATGGCAGCATATATTATTATGCAAGACTTTTTAATGAATGTATAATTAAATTATGTGAATTTGAATTTTACTCTTATCAGTCTTTGGCGCATTAATTATTGGTTTTATTTCGTATTTTTATTTTATGACAAAAGCTTCAACAATGCGTCAAAAATTAATCAAAGATCAAGACAATGATTTATCGCAAAACATTCAAAACAAAAAGGAACATAAAAAAAATGACTAAATTAATTTTAATTTCCGGAGGGACAGCTTCCGGAAAGACCACAATTGCTGAAAACTTAATTAAGCAATTAAATTTTTATAAAAAAACTGCAACATTAATTTCAACTGATGATTATTATCATGAAATTTCTGATTATCCAAATAAAAAAATAAACCAAGTTAATTGAGATACTCCAAAGGCAATTAATGGGCAAAAAATGATTGATGATATTAAAATATTATTGTCAAACAAGCCAATTTCATTATATTCATATGATTTTGAAACCGCAACTTATGATAAAAACCATAAGAAAACTATTAACCCTGTTGACTTTATTATTTTAGAAGGAATATTTGCTCTTTATTTTGATAAATTAAGAGAATTATCTTCGTTAAAAATATTTGTTGATGCTGATAGTGATATTAGATTAATTAGAAGAATTAAACGTGATGCAAAAATTCGTCATAAAAAAACCTTGACTGATAAGAGTTTTTATCAAAATTGAATTAACTTTATTAAACCAATGCACGACAAATATATTGCACCATCTAAACATGAAGCAGATTTGATCATTAATAACAATAAAGGTAATAATCAAAGCGAAAATAATAAAGAAAATAATGAGCAATTAAATACAATTTTAAAATTATTTAATTCTCAAAATTTAAAATAAGTAACATTTTCAAGATGTATTATTTATTTTGGAATCATTATATTTATATATCGAGGCCAAAGATATTAATAAAATTGTATCTATAATAATGTAAAATTAAGAAAAGGAAAGCTAATTTGAGGGAAATTAAATTATGATCGAAGAAAATAGTACGGTAGGAATAAACTTATCAGGAAAAAAAGTTCAATTGACTAAAGTTGGTGAGTTTGAATTAAAGAAAAAATTAGATCGATTACTTACAGAACAACGACCAAAAGTTCTTATTGAACTTTCTGAAGCAAGAGCACAAGGTGATCTTTCGGAAAATGCTGACTATGATGCTGCAAAAAATAATCAGGCAGAAATAGAGGCTGAAATATCACGAATTGAGGATATTTTAACAAGAGTTGAAATAATTTCTGAAATTTCTAAAAAAGATAAATTAGTTCGACTTGGAACAACAGTCACTTATAAGCAAATTTCTAAAAAATTAGTTCGTAAGGTTAAAGTTGTTGGATCAATTGAATCAAACCCCTTAGCTGATATTCCACAAATAGGTGATGATTCACCTCTAGCAAAAGCGCTTTTAGGAACAAAAATTGGTGAAGTTAAAAGAGTTAATGTTGCAAATTCTTACGAAATAGAAGTTTTGAAATTATCTTAATTCATTGTTTTACCATTTTTTTGAAATATGATTAATCTTATTTCATTTTATATAAAAAAAGACAAAATATATTTTGTCTTTTTTTTATATAATTAGGTTATGAATAAAAATGAATTAAACTTAGTTTGATATAAGGTTCTTGATAAGGTTTTTGTTAACAAAAAAGTAATTTCTTATCAACTAAAACAAGAATCTTTTGTTGAATCATATAATGAATTAACAAGGTCGATTAACATTGTTGTTGAAAAAAATTTCGCTAAGAAATTAATCAGCACTAAAGCGCCAATTTTAAAACAAGAATTTGCAATGATTAGTGGATTGTTAACTGATAAATTTTTGATTAATGGCGTTGAATTTGCCTTAATTGAAGTTAAAAAAATAAATAGACAAGATACAACTATTGGAGAATTCATTGATAACGAAGATTCAGCTTTACAAAATGAAAAAGATTTAATTCATGAAGAAACAATTACAACAGATATTTTCATCAAAGAAAATACTAATCCCTTTTTCAAAGGAACTAAACATTTTAATTTATCCTTATATAATAAAAATCTTAATCGTTTTAAACATTTTAATTTAGAAAAAAAATCATTTCACTATGGAAATCTTTTAATTTTAGGAATTGTTTTTCTTCCAACAATAATCATTCCATTACTTTGTTATGTAAAATATGATAAGTATCAAATTTATAAAAAAGAATTTAAAAAAGATTTAGATGAGCTATTTTTATTTGGATATATTCCTGAAAACAAGCAATCAAAATTTTTTATTGACAAATATTTATAATTACGTTTTATCATAAACTGTTTTTAATGTAAAATAATAAAGTGAGTAATATCACAACAACCGCACTTTAAAGGTTATAAAAGTTAATTTATTAACTACCTCAATAGGCGAGTCTTTGGAGGATATAATATATGACATCATCATATGCTATTATCAAATCCGGGGGGAAACAACTTAAAGTAATCCCTGGACAAGCAATATGAGTTGAAAAACTTAGTGTTGAAGAAGATCAAAAATACACTTTTGATGAAATAGTTGCACTTTCGGATGACGGGAAATTAATAATTGGGACACCACTTGTTGAAAACGCATCTGTTATTGGAATAGTTCAAAAAAATGGTAGGGGACCAAAATTAATTATTTTTAGAACAAAAGCTAAATCTAATTGATCAAGAAAACAGGGTCATCGACAACCATATACAAGAATTTTAATTCAAGAAATTTTATTAAATAAAAAAACAATTGCCTCAGTTGCAAATCAAGAAAAAATAGCCTTGATAAAAGCTGAAAATGTAAAAACTGAAACTACTAAAAAAGTAGCTACTGATTTAGTAGAAAAAAAGATTGAAGTTACACCTAGAACTTCTGCAACTAAAGTAAAAAAAGAAACTTTAGTTAAAGAAGTGAAGCCAACAACTCCAATTACAAAAGAAAAATAATAATGATAAAAGTAACTTATCAAGCACAAAAACGTAATATTTTACATATAAACATTACAGGCCACGCACGTTCTGTTGAACCTGGTGAAAATGATTTAGTTTGTGCTGGAGCAAGTTCAGTTATTTTTGGAATATTAAATTCTTTAAATCCAAAATTCATTGACATTGTCATTAAAGAAAATGAAGTTGATTTAAAATCAAAGCAGATTAATTCTCGTGAACAAATTTTATTGACCGCTTTATTAACATCATTGACAACAATTCAAAATAATTATGGAAAATATATTCAAATTAAAGAGGAGGAATAAAATGAGATTTATTTTAGATATTCAATTTTTCGCTCATAAAAAAGGTGTTGGTTCATCGAAAAATGGACGAGATTCAGCGTCGAAAAGATTAGGACAAAAGTTATCAGATGGTCAAAAATGTACTGCTGGTGCAATAATTTATCGACAACGTGGAACTAAAATCATGCCAGGTTTTAATGTCAAGCGTGGTGGAGATGACACTTTGTTTGCCTTAATTGACGGTATTGTTAAATATGATAAATACCGTGGGAAAACGCGAGCTAATGTTTTACCAATTGAAACAAGTAAAGACGATTTAGCTGCTAAAAGATTAAACATAAAAAAATAGTTTTTTAAAACAAAAAAAGGATTCTAACGAATTCTTTTTTTGTTTTATCTTTTAACTTTATAATTATAATTAATATGAAAAATAAAATAGATTCAATAGTTGATTGAATAAAATTAGAAACAAAAAAAGCAGGAGCAGACGGAGTTTTGGTCGGAGTTTCTGGTGGAGTTGATTCTGCTGTCGTTGCTTATTTGGCAAAAAAATCATTCCCCAATAATTCCTTAGGTATTTGAATGGAGATTGAATCTTCAAGAACATCAAGAAGAAATTCATTACGAGTTTTGGAGGATTCGCAAATTAATCGAGTTGAATTGGATTTGAAACCAGCTTTCAATCAAATGATTTTAGATATTTTTGAAATTGAAATAAATGATCCAAATGATTTAGTAATGTTTGAGAAGAAAATGAATGGTGAGGAAATTCCTAAAGATAAATCATATTTAAATTTAAAAAATATAATTGAAATTAGGGCAAATATTAAAGCAAGATTGAGAATGACAACACTTTATGCTTATGCGCAGAAGATGAATTATTTAGTTCTTGGTACCTCTAATTTTTCCGAAATTTATGTTGGTTATTATACTAAATGAGGCGATGGAGTCGCCGATTTAGGACCAATAGCAAACTTTACCAAAACACAAGTTTATGACCTTGCTAAGGAGTTAAAAGTTCCACAAGAGGTAATAGATGCAAAACCAATAGCTGATTTATCACCCAATCAAGATAGTGATGAAAAAGAATTGGGTGTTAGTTATAAAGAAATTGATCAATATATTAATGGCGATAAAACAAGTATATTAACAAGAAAAAAAATCAATCATCTATATGAAAATAATCATCATAAAATTATTGGCGTAAAAGCTTATGAATTTGAGGATTAAATTCTTTGGTGTTTTAAAACATCTCCTTCGTAGATGTTTTTTCTTTTTACATTTCCTCCAGAAAGAATGTAAAGAAATTTAGTTCCCTTAATTCCTGGAGAAATTTTGTTTGTTTCAAAATGATGATAAATCTTTATTACTTTATCATTTCAGTCTACAAAAATTAAATCAACGGTTTCATTGATTAAATATGAGTTAAAACCGTTGGCGCGATACATAAAATAGCCCTCATTAATCGGAATTTCCTTCCTAACAATTAGTCTTGATCAATATTTTTTTAAACTTTTAATCCTTCAAATGTCAATATCAAGTTTTTTTTCGTTCAAAACAAGAAAATATTTCGTATTTTCGTCATGTATTTTAAAAAGGAGAGATTTTTTCATATGTATAAATTATATAATTTAAATAATAGATTTATATAGGAGAACAAATGTCTGGACATTCAAAATGAGCAAATATTAAACATCGTAAAGGTGCGCAAGATGCTAAGAGATCAAAATTATTCCAAAAATTAGCAACAGAAATTATGGTTGCAATTAAAGTTGGGGGGAATGATCCAAGCACAAATACTAGATTAAGATTAGCAATTGAAAAAGCTAAGGGGCAAAATATGCCAAATAGTAACATTGGTAAACTACTAAAAACAAAACCAAAATCAGGAGCAGATTTTAAAGAACTTACTTATGAAGGATATGGTCCGTTTGGTACTGCTATTTTAGTTCAATGCTTAACAGATAATCTTAAAAGAACATCAGCAACAGTTACAGCAGCTTTTACAAAAAATGGTGGCAACCTTGGAACCAATGGTTCAGTTTCTTATCTTTTTTCACGAAAAGGATTAATTGTTATTGATGAAGAAATTATTGAAGAAGACAAACTAATGGAAATAGCTTTATCATTAGATATCTTAGATGTAAAAATAGAACCGGGATTTTATATTATTGAAACAGAACCTGGGAAGTTTTTAAAGACTAAAGAGGAATTAGAAAATGCAGGAATAATGAATTTTATTTCTACAGAAGTTTCGATGGTTCCAAAACAAACTATTGAACTTAGTGAAAAAGAACAATCTAGAGTAGAAAAACTTGTTGAACTTCTAGAAGATAATAATGATGTTCAGGCAGTTTATACAAATATAACTTAAAATGAATTATTACCAATTATTACAAATTAATCAGGATGCAACTTCGGCAGATATTGAACATGCTTTTAAAAATCTAACTAAAATTAGTTTTAACAAGGATGTTGAAGAAATGGGAAAGGTAAGTGATTATTATTTAAGCATTAAAGAAGCTTATTTATTTTTACTTGATCCAGTCAAACGCAAAAAATACGACAAAGAACTTGAGGACGCTTGAAAATATGATGAAGCGGAAACTACCAATGTTCCAATTAAAAGCAAGTCATTAATTAAGAGTTTTTTCAAGTTAATAATGTTTTTTATTGCCGTAACTTACTATTCAATTTTTAAACCTAATGACAAAAACAAAAAAGGACACAAGGATGTTTAAAAAAAATAAAATCAATATCAATATATATCGAAAAGAAGATCGTTTGTTAATAAAAGAAACGACCAAAAATCTTTATAAAATTTTAAATGGAGTAAGTAAGGAACTAAATTTAAAAACTAAACTTGTAGTTTCGCTAAATTTAGTTTCAAAACTGAAAATGTGAGAACTAAATAAACAGTTTCGACAAGTGGATAAAACTACTGATGTTTTATCTTTTGCGCAAAATGATCAATTAAAAGACGAATATGATTTGGGTGATATTTTTGTTAACGCTGATTTGTTGAAATCACAGGCAGATGAAATTAATTCAGATATAAATACTGAATTATGTTTTTTGTTTATGCATGGTCTTTTACATCTTATTGGTTACGATCATTTAACTGATGATCAGGAACGAAAAATGTTTAATCGTCAAAGAGAAATTTTTAAAAATTTGGGGATAAGAAATGATTAATTGAATCAAAAGAGTTAATCGTAAATTTGCAAATGCCTTTAGAGGTTTAATTGTTCTAATCAAAGAAGAGAAATCTCTATGAGTTCATTTTTTTGTTAGTTTTATTGTAATTGTTTTTGGGATTTTTCTTTTTGAAGAAATATGACAATGAATTTCAATAATATTAGTAATTGGACTTGTGATTGGCTTTGAAATTATAAATACTTCGATTGAGTATATAGTTGATATCATT
The DNA here is from genome assembly GCA_013139135.1 of Mycoplasmataceae bacterium. GTDB lineage: Bacteria > Bacillota_I > Bacilli_A > Mycoplasmatales > Hepatoplasmataceae > Tyloplasma. Next base: position 49,200 of record WTBJ01000006.1, read on the forward strand.
TCTTTTGAATATAATGTTAAAGCAAAAAAAATTAAAGATGTGGCAGCAACAGCAACACTTTTTGTTACATTGGTTGCAATTGTTGTTGGTTTATTAGTGTTTCTTCCGCTAATAATTGACATATTGAAAGTGGGTTAGTGAAAAATGTTTACAGAATTAAAAAAACTATTAAAGAATTCTTATGCACCTTTAACAAATTTTAAAGTTGCATCAATTGTTGTTTTTAAAAACAACACAAAACAGGTTGGGGTCAATGTTGAAACAGCAACATTGAATCCAACTATATGCGCAGAGCGTAATGCAATTTTTAGCGCAATTGCGAATGGGCAGAAATTTGGCGATGTTAAAGAAATACATATTTTAGCAAATACAAAACATAAGGAAGATTTTACTTTCCCTTGTGGAGTTTGTCGACAAGTAATTTATGAAGCTTCAAACGGCGAAGCTTCAATTTATGTTTATTCTCTTTCTGGAGAAAAACAACAATACAAGATAAAAGATTTATTACCAAATGCTTTTTCTGGAAAGGAAATCAATTAATGGAAAAACTCAAAGTTGGATTTGTTTCGATTGTTGGTCGTCCAAACGTTGGCAAATCAACCTTAATAAACAATATAGTAAATCAAAAGATTTCTATAGTTACTCACAAAACAAATACTACCCGTAATCAAATTATTGGAATTTTTAATGATGAGGATTCTCAAATTATTTTTATTGATACTCCAGGTTATTTTCAAAATTCAAAATCAAAATTGGAACAAAATATGCAGACATCAATTACCAATGGTCTTTTGGGAACGGATATCATTTTATATTTAATTCCTTTTTATCAAAATATTAACGAAAGTATTCAAGGAGATTTTACTTTATTTAAAAATCAAAATGCCAAAAAATATTTGATCTTAACTAAAATAGATAAAGCAAAATCTAAAAATGATTTGATTGTTGAACTTGGAAAAATAGAGGATACAAAAATTTTTGATAAAATAATTCCAATATCAGCTTTATCTGATAATAATGTTCTTTGTTTGATCAAAGAAATAAAACAAGATTTAAAAAATGACGTTCCTTATTATGATCGAAATGATGCCCATGTATCATCTGATTATTTTATTGTTGCTGAATTAATTAGAGAAAAAATTTTAATCAATTTAAATAATGAGGTTCCCCACAAAATATTTGTTAAAACAACAGATATAGAAAAAAAATCTAAAATCATTTCAATTAGAGCAGAAATTTATCTTGATAAAACTCATCATAAAAAATTAGTTATTGGTAAAGATGGACAAAAATTAAAAATAATTGGTCAAGAAGCGCGACTTGATTTAGAGAAACATTTTAATAAGAAAATATATTTAGATCTATTTGTAAAAGTTCGAAAAGATTGAATGAATAAAGAATCAATTATTACATAATTGCTGATAATTTATATTAATGATGCAAGAATTATTTAACCAAGCAATAGTTTTAAATATAAAACCCGTTGACGAAAACGCCGCCTTAGGGAGGTTTCTTTTGGATGATGGAAGAATTATTTTTTTAAAAATTCCTGGTTACCAAAATCCGCAATCAAAACATCGTTTATCGTTGCAACTAAATTCAATTGTTGAATTAGAATATTTTCAAAATGTTAATTTTCCAAATTCGGGAAAGTTAAAACGCGCTACATTAGAAAAACAACTTGTTTTTACGCTAGACAGACAAACTCATATCATTTTTCTTTTGCATGATTTATTACGAAATTATAAAAAACTATCTCCAGAAATATATCAATTTTATGTTCTCCTCTTTACTAATAATAATGAAAATATTTTAACTCTATCGAGCATATTATTCTTATTTTTAAAATTGATTCAATTTGAAAACTTTTTTCCAAACTTCAATGCTTGTGCAAATTGCCAAACAAATAAAAATATTGATAGTTTTAGTTTAGATCATGGTGGTTTACTTTGTGTAAAATGTGCCAAGAAATTTCAAATTAAGAGCTTACAAGTTCCGTTATTGAAAAAAATAATTATGCTTGGAAAAATTACTAACTATCCGGATTTATCAAAAGTTTATTTTTTGCCAAGGGAAGAAATAATAATAAAAGAAATATTTGGCAATTATTTAGAAATAACTTTGGGAATAAATACCAATCAACTAAAAAACATTTAATAAAAAGGTAAAATTATATTAATTATGAAAGAACAAAAAGAAATAGTCGCATACTTAAAGGATAAGGGGTTTATTTATCCTGGTTCGGATATTTATGGAGGACTTGCTAATTCATGAGATTACGGCCCACTAGGGGCGATTTTAAAAGATAATATAAAACAATTGTGAAAAAAAACTTTCATCGATGAACAGCACAATGTTTTTCATCTTGATTCATCAATTATCTTAAATTCAAAAGTATGAAAAGCTTCTGGTCATATAGACCGCTTTTCTGATCCGTTAGTTGATTGTAAATCTTGTAAACAAAGATACCGCGCTGATGATTTATTAAAACAAGCAAATCATAAAAATGTAAGCACTTTATCATTAGAGGAACTAACAAAAGGAATCAATAAATTACAATGCCCAAACTGTTCAAAACAAAATTGAACTAATGTTCGTGAATTTAATTTGATGTTTAAAATGTCAAATTCTAAAATTAATTTAAATGATGATGAAATATATTTACGACCAGAAACTGCACAAGGTGTTTTTATTAATTTTAAAAATATAATGGATACAATTTCTCCAAAATTACCTTTTGGTGTTGGGCAAGTTGGAAAGGCATTTCGCAATGAAGTAACACCGGGAAATTTTATTTTTCGAACAAAAGAATTTGATCAATTAGAACTTGAGTTTTTTTGCCATCCTAATGACGCTAACAAATGATTTAAGTTTTACAATCATGAGATACAATCATTTTTAAAAAACACTTTAAATTTAAAGAGTAAATACATCAAAGAATTTCATGTTCCGACAAAGGAATTAGCACATTATTCGACAAAAACAATCGATTTCGAATTTAAATTCCCCTTTGGTTGAGCTGAATTATTAGGGTTAGCAAATCGAACAGATTATGATTTAAAAACTCATAGTGAACATTCAAATGATGAGTTATTGGTGATCGATCCAATTACTAAGGAAAAATACACTCCCTATGTAATTGAAACATCAATTGGTGTTGAGAGACTACTTTTTGCCATAGTATCTAATCATTTAAAAACAATAATTGTTGATGACGAAGAGCGAGACATTTTACAATTACCCTTCGCTTTAGCACCGATAAAGATTGCTATTGCTCCCTTGACAAATAAAATTGAAAAACAAGCTTTTAAACTTTATGAAAAATTGCTAAAAGATAGCATAGGTTCAATTATATTTATCAAAGGTGGTTCGATTGGGAAGAGATATCGAAAACAAGATCAAATAGGGACGCCTTTTGTGATCACTTATGATTTTGATTCACAACAAGACCATCAAGTTACAATTCGTGAACGAGATAGTAAGAAACAAACAAGAGTTAAAATTGATGAGATAACAACGTTTATTCAAAACCATGCAAAATAATTTAACAGAACTTTTAAACTTAATTCATCAAAATGTCGCCATCGACGAAGTGATCTCTGAACATATTCATTTAGAAAAAAAAGGTAATAATTATGTTGGACTTTGCCCCTTTCACCAGGATTCAAAACCATCATTATCCGTTTCTCCAACCAAAGGAATTTTTAAGTGTTTTTCTTGTGGTGCTGGCGGAGACGCCGTTGCTTTTGTCAAGAATTATAAAGGGATAAATTTTATTGATGCCGTCAAGGAAATAGCAACAAATAATAAAATTGATTGAAGGGATTATTTAACCGAATATAAAACTAAACAAGTTGATCCAGAAGTTGAAAAGATTATTGCTTTAAACGAAGCCGTTTTAATCTTTTTTAAATACAATTTAGATACATTAAAAGATGATGATTCACTATTAAATAAATATTTATTATCAAGAAATTTATTAAAACAACAAATAGATACGTTTGAACTAGGTTATGCAACAAGCAATAATAGCTTGACAAAATTCTTATTAAAAAAAGGTTATAGCGAAGAAGATATTTTACAAGCTGGAGTTTGCAAAAATTATGACGGTGATATCAAAGATTATTTTATTAATCGATTGATATTTCCGATTCGTGATTTTAATAATAAATTAGTTGGTTTTTCGGGTCGAATCATTGAAAAATCAAAATATACTAAATATTTAAATTCGCCAGAAACAAAGGCATTTAAAAAATCTGAAATAATTTATAACTTAAGTCAAGCAACTTCTCCAATTTCCTTGAAAGGTTTTGCTATCATTGTTGAAGGTTTTATGGATGTTATTGCTTTTGATCGTAACGGAATTAAAAATTGTCTAGCGACAATGGGGACATCATTATCAAAAACCCATCTATTTCAATTAAAAAAACATACGCAAAACATAATCTTGGCATTCGATAATGATACTCCAGGAATAAATGCAACAATTAAAGCTGGAAAAGAACTTATTAAGCATCAATTTGATGTTAAGGTTTTTAGTATCAAAGATGCAAAAGATATCGATGAATATAGCAAAAACAAAAGTATGTCTGAGCTTAATGAAGAATTAGAAAATGTACTAAAATTTATTGAATTTTATAAAATTCAAATTGAAAAAGCAATTGATAAAAAATCAATGAATTTTGAATTGATTAGATCATTTTTGAGAGTATTAAGTTCAGTTAATGATGAGTTACAAACTGATTTTTATTTAAATGAAATTGCTCAAGAGTTTAATATTGATAAGAGTATTTTATTAAAAGAGTATCAAATGATTAGTAAAATTCTTATTGAACACGTAAATGAAAATATCGACTCTAATTATAATTATCCTCAACCAATAGATTATTCCTCAAATCAATTAAATCCCCATTGAAAAGATAATGAGATTAAAAAATACTCTTCATTTGATCTAGAAAATAAGCGAAATATAGTTATAAAGGATGAAAGATTAATCATTTATTTCTTAAGCAAAAATAAAGTATTTTTTGAAAATATCGAATTGGATAATTATCATTTTATTGATGATATTTCATCAATAATGTTTAAAATATTACAGCAACTTTATAAGTCTAATAAAAAATTTGGCAATAATGAAATATTAAATTTTTTTCCATTAACGGACCAGGATGAAGTTAAATCTATTTTAAATATGCGTGATGTAATTGATGATGAAAAGCGCTTAATTATTGAAATAAATCAATTACTTAATCGTTTGAAATTTAATCAATTGAAAGAACAATCAAATAAATTACACCAAAAAATCAAGGAAACATCGGATTCAGAACATAAAATCTTTTTAATCAAGCGCTTAAAAGAAATTAAGTTTTAATAAAAAGTATATAATTTAATTTATAACACTATGATAGAAAAAAATAATTCTGACAAGAACGAACTCAAAAAAGAGACGAAAAAAGTCAACAAAAAAGAAACTAAAAAGGAAACTAAAAAGGAAAATAAAAAAGAAACAAAGCATCATTTAAAAATTCCTTTTACTCACAAAAAAACTAAAAAAATAACTGAAAATATAAATGATAAAAATGATGAAAATGATAAAAATGATAAAAATATTATTGTTCCAAAAACTCATGATGAAAAAGTCGTTAATGTCGAACAAGAATTAAAATATAAAGATGTTTTAAATATTTTACGAAAAAGACTAAAAGTTGAACACAAAATTTTGTTTTCAACAGAAGAAGTTTTTGATATTTTAAATCGTCTTAAACTTTATGTTGATGATGATGAATCTGCTGAGCTTTTTGATTTATTAATTAGAAAACAAATTGTTAGTAAGGACTTTGTTTTAGGCGAACCAACTGCTGAAGAAGAATACCAGGACAATGATGTTGATGATGAATTTGTCGATGATGAAGATGATATTTTAGAGGAAATTGAAGAATTATCTGATAAAGAAATTGATCATAATGAATTATCAGATACAACGGATCATATTAAGTGATATATGAGATGAGTTGGTAAATATGGTGTTTTATTAACTCATGCTCAAGAAATTGAACTTGCTAAAAAAATGGAAGATGGCGCAAGAGATAACTCTACTAAAAAACAAAAATTGGAAGCTAAGGAAGCACAAGAAGTTTTAATTAAAAGAAATCTTCGATTAGTAATTAATATTGCTAAAAAATATAAAACAAGAGGACTTCCTTTTGCAGACTTAATTTCTGAAGGTAATAACGGTTTAATTAGAGCAATCAATAAATATGATTATAAAAAAGGTTATAAGGTTTCAACTTATGCAACTTGATGAATTAGACAAGCAATCACAAGAGCAATTGCTGATCAAGCAAGAACCGTTAGAATTCCTGTTCATATGGTTGAAACAATTAATAAATTATCAAAAATAACTCGTGATTTAAATCAGGAGTATGGAAGATTACCAACTGATGAAGAGTTGGCAATTGCAATGGGAGAAGGTTTTACGGCAAAAAAAATTAATCAAATTAGATTAATAAATATCGATCCAACTTCATTGGATAAATCAATTCGTTCTGAAGGTGAATCATTTTTATATGATTTTATTGAAGATAAAAAAGCAATTGTTCCGGATGAATTCGCAAGAAATCAAGAAATAATTGCTAAAATTAATGAAATATTACCCAAGTATTTAAGCAAGCGTGAAGTTGAAGTTATTCGTTTACGTAATGGTCTTGATTCTGAAAGTGAAAACATTGGGCAACGTCAAACTCTTGAGGAAATTGGTGAAAAATACGATGTTACAAGAGAGCGAATTCGTCAAATTGAGTCTAAAGCAATGAAAAAATTGAAAGAAAAAGCCAAGAAAGATCTTGCTCATTTTTTAACAGATTAATTTAAATTAATAATGATTAGTAAAAGATTAACAACGATTTGTAATTTTATAATAGGTGATCATGTTCTTGACATTGGGACAGATCATGGTCTTATTCCAATCTTTTTATTACAAAACAATTTAGTGAATAGAGTAACTGCGACAGAACTAAATGATGGTCCATTGGAAATAGCAAAAAAATCATTTAAAAAAAATCATCTTGATGAGCAAATTAATTTAATTAAAGCAGATGGGTTTAAAACATTAAATCCCGATGAATTTAGCACGATTATTATTGCTGGAATGGGCGGGACGCTTATTTCTCAAATTATTAATAACGATTTATATTCTGGTCGATATGTTTTACATCCAACAAACAATTTTAGAAAGTTGCGAGAAACATTAAAAACACTTAAATTTACTATTATTCACGAACAATTAGTTGTTGAAAATAAAATTAATAATTTAATTATTGTCGCAGAAAAAACAATAAAAATCCAACATCTTAATGAATATAATCTAGTTGTTGGTCCCAAACTTAAATTTGATTTAAGTCAAGAAGTAACAAATCTTTACAAAACAAGTAAAGATTATTATTTAGACTTATATAATAAAAGTAGTAATAAAGATTATAAAAAGAAATCTAATTATTTTGAAAAGGTCTTAAAATGAAGAAACAAAAAATCATAGGTATTTTAGAGGAACAATTTCCCAGTGTATCAGCAACAACAAAGGATTTCATCGGTCAGCAAATTAGCGGCGAAGATGAAATCGACTCAATTATCATTGCTCTAGATTTAACAACTGATGTAATTTATCAAGCAATTGAAATGAAAGCGCAATTAATAATTGTTCATCATCCATTATTTTATGGAGAAAAAAAATTACTATTGAAAGAAAATCCGCATTTGCAAGCAAAAAAAACTCTTTTAGAAAAGATGAAGATTAATGTTTTTGTTATTCATACTAATGCAGACTTTAATCCAAATTCTATTTCTTTTAACCAAGCATTAGCGCTTGGATTTGAGGAAATAACAAATTTATCGGATAATCTAGGGGTTAAAGCAAAAATAGCGAAAAAAACTACTATTCATAAATTTGTTAAAGAATTAAAAAACAAATTAGAATTAGATTATGATTTTAGAACAAATATTGATAATGATTTGTCATTTGATAAGTTTGTTATTGGTTCTGGAACGTCTGGAGACTTACTTGAATTAAAACATTTTCATGATTATGTTTTTGTCATTGGTGAAATGAAACATCACCAATGAGTTAAGGCTAATGAAGAGGGAACTAAAGTGATTGAAATTGGTCATTTTAGTGAAAGCATTTTTAAAGTAATGATCAAAATTATTCTTGAGTCAGAACAAGAACTAAATATTATTTTAGCAAAGGAGAAAAATGGATATAAAACAATTTAAAATCGACAAGCAAGTTGATGCTTATTTAAAAGATAAGAAAATAACAACATACACAGCAGTGCAAGAAAAAGTAATACCTTTACTTTTAAAAGATAAACAAGTCATTGTTGAGGCACCAACGGGAACGGGAAAGACTTTAGCCTTTTTAATTCCAATTTTAACTAATTTGGATCCGAATAATAAAAATATTCAGGCATTAATTACTGTTCCAACAAGAGAATTAGCAACGCAAATTGCTAATGTTTGTAAGGAAATTAGTCTTTTTAAAACAGATTTTTCTTATTTATTATTAACTGGTGGTGAAGATATTTCTATTCAAAATAAAAAAATTAAGAAACAACCACAAATAATTATAGGAACTCAAGAGCGAATTAATAAAGTTTTTTCTTTTGGGTCATTTAATCTTACCTTTTTAAAATATATTGTTTTAGATGAAGCGGATATGATGCTTGATTTTGGATTTATTGAAGAATTAAAAGAATTTATTAAGCGTTCGGGGATAAACAAAAAAATTGTTTATAGTCTATTTTCTGCAACATTACCATTACCTTTACAAAACTTTATTAAAAAATCATTTGGTGGTGAAATTATTAATATTTCAATTGCAAAAAATGATGAAAATATAAAGATTAATTTAATAAAAAGTTTTGATCAAGAAAAAAATGAACAATTATTTAAGCTCCTTTCAGCACCGATCTTTAATCCCTTCTTTGCAATCATCTTTACTAGAACTAATGAAGAAGCGGAGGCTGTTTATGCCTTTTTAAAAACAAAAAAAATTAGAAATCTTGCTTGTTTTACAACAACAATTTCAGCAAGGGAACGATCAAAAATATTAAAAAATATTTCAAAAATGAATATTACTTATTTAGTAACTAGTGATGTAATGTCGAGAGGAATGGATTTTTTAGGAGTGAGTCATATTATTAATTATTCTTATCCAACAAATCTAACATATTATGTACATCGAATTGGTCGAACTAATCGGAATAATATCAGCGGACAAATTTATGATATATATACTGAAAAAGATGAAAAACAGTTAAAAATTATTATGGAAAAAAACAAATTTTTAACTTTTGAAAGATTAAAATTATAATGAAAAAGCCTCTTCTTGGTGCTCATGTGTCCTTTTTAAAAGATACACAGTTACTTGGGACAATCGAGATGTTAAAAGAAATTAATGCTACTTCTGGAGCAATGTATATTTCAAATTCACGCGGTTATAAAAAAACTTTTGAAATCGATGATAAACAAACAGAACTAGCTTTTGCTTTGGCAAAAGATATTAATATTGATCCACGAAATATTATCGTTCATGCTCCAATGGTTGGTAATCTTGCAAATATTGAATTTGAAAAACAAACTTGAATTTTAACTGTAGAATCATATATAAAAGATTTACAAAAAATGCATCAAGTTGGTCTTAAATATTATAATTTTCATCCAGGGTCAGCTAAAGATCAAGAATTAGGAATAAAACAATGTGCTAAGGGAATTAATAAAATTTTAGCGGCAACAGCAACGCACAAAACTGTTTTATTAATTGAAACAATGATGACGAAAGGGAATTTTATTGGAAAAAACTTTGCTCAAATTAAAGAAATTATCTCTTTGGTAAAAGATCAAACACGAATTGGAGTTTGTTTAGATACTTGTCATGTTTGAGATGGGGGATATGATATTAAAACTGATCTTGAAGGTGTTTTAAATTCTTTTGATAAAGAAATTGGTTTAAAGAATTTAAAAGCAATGCATATTAATGATTCGAAAAATGTTTTAGGTTCAGGTAAAGATCGTCATGAACTAATTGGTCAAGGATACATTGGTCTTGATGCTTTAAAAGCAATTGTAAATCATGAACAATTAAGAATGTTACCCAAAGCACTTGAAACCCCTTATGGTAAAGATGATTATCGTAAATGAAGTCTTGAAATAGAAATGCTCTTGGAATAAGATTTTTTTAATATTGATTGATTATTACAATATAATTACCTTATGAATGCAAAACACTCCTTTACAGATGATAACTATTTTTCAAAAAATGAGTTAAAAAACAAATTAGAAAATATTAAATTTAGTCATTGTTGAGAGGAAGTTTTTCATTATCGGCAACATTACGCCTTTATTTTACCGTCAAAATTTAGAGATGATAAAAACGTATTTATTGTTCAAACTCCATGAATATTACAAAAAGAAATTGCCCTGATGCAACAAGTAAATTTATTTTACACCAATTTAATTGAGTTGATTGGTGAAAAATATAATGCTAAAGTTGTTAATGATGAAATAAACAATTGAGGATTTTTTAAGGATTTAAAATACATTGTTAAAAATAGAATGAATTTGGAAATTAAGGATTTAACTTTAGAATCAATCGTCTTTGATGAACAAATTGATTTAAGTGATTTAGAAGAAATAAAGGCCTTAGAAATAAAGAATATAATGCAAAAATTATATTATGATTTTCTTGGTCCAGAAATAATTTTAAAAAAAATCTTTCCAACAAATATTTCGCAAGACAAACTAGCAAACGTAACAACTAATATTAATCAAGCTCTTTATTATAAAAATCTTAATTCATATATTACGAAATCAGCAATTATTTATTTTCAAATTAATCAAAATGTTGAAAATGATCATGTCGATTTAATTTCTGGGATGTTGATTCAGTCTTATTTGTTTCAAACTTCATTTAAAGCATTCATCTCAGCAGCTGATTTCATTGATGAATATATCGAATGAATCCCAAGGTTTAATAGAGCTTATTTGGATACTGTTCGTGAAGATGGCGATATTACATATTTATATTTAGAGTTTATTGCTTTTTTTTCTTTACTAGAAAAAAAGACTTTGAAAGTAATTACTAAATACATTAATAAAGTTCATAAAAATGTTGATTTATCTCGGAAACTTAAGAACGTTGATCTTATGAAAATGATGAAGTTATATCCTTTACTATCTAAGAACCAAATTCTTTTTTTCCTTAATCACCGTGATAACTTGGAAAGTTATACAGTCGAAAATTTTAAAGTAGAAATGGAAACATCTTACGAAACTGCTCGTTATTCAATGGATAAACTTGCAACTACTGGTTTATATATAAAAATTAAAACAGGTAAAAAATATGTTTTTAAAACAATATAATAAAAAGAAAAATATTTTTTATCGAAAAGAATTTTTTCATAATTATTTAAGTTTATTTGGTTCGTTGATGATATTACTTTTATCGATTTTTTTACTAATTAAAATTTTCAATGATAATAATTTTATTCTTTATAATCTAGGAATTGTTTCAGTTCTTATTCTATTGAGTGTTTTTAAGATAATGATAAGTTTATTGTTAATTTCTCGGCTTAATGAGATAAAGAATAAATTAGAGCCGGAACGAATGAATATATATATTTATCAATCAAGTTGAATGCGAAAAAAAATATCATCTTTTTGAATTACAATAGTTTTCGCATATCTATGAATTATATTAATGTTAATTTTTATTGTTTTTTCAACAGTAACAAATCAATTTACATGATTACAATTTGGCTTTTATTCAACAATTATTGTTATGACAATAATTGTTGGCGTTGGAAATTGATTTGTTATTAATTCTTTTTTAGCTAGTAATGAAAATTTAATTTCAACACAACCAAGCATTGTTTTTGATAATGAACTTGAAACAAAAAGATTAGTTCTTATGTATCGGAAAAAATATTTAACTTTGTTAATCATTATTACGATATTTCCATTGTTTTTATTATTTAACAAAAATTTTAAAGAAAAATATTTAGTTTTAATTGGTAAAAATATCTAATCTAAAATATAATTTAGTTATGAAAATTAATTTAGAAGAGCTTGCTTTAAAACAACGCAAGCTAGATAACTATATTTATCAAAATAGTCAATTAACAAGCCAGAACACCCTCAAAAAGAGAATCTTTGCATTACTTGTTGAGGTTGGTGAAACTGCCAATGAATTGAGGTTTTTTAAGTTTTGAACTAAGAAACCTCCAGGTGACAAAGAAATAATTCTTGAAGAATTTATTGATATTATTCATTTTATTATTTCGATTGGAAATACAATTAATTTATCATTGTGAGAAATTGAAACAGATAGATCAAATGAGGATTTAATTGATTTGTTTATGAATCTTTATGAACAAATATTACTTTTTTCTAAAGCTAATAATGAAGGTCAATTTAAGAATATGCTTTTATCATTATTTATTATTTTAGAAAAATTGAATTATTCAAAAGAGGATATTGTTGCGATGTATTACCTAAAAAATAAGATAAATTTTGAAAGACAAAATAATAATTATTAAAAAACAAGGGCTATAATAAACCCTTGTTTTTTAATAATTAATTTAGTTAGACAAATAACTCTTCATTGGTTGGTGCACCATTAAAGATATATTTACTAATCTTTCAACCATTTGCATCTCTTTTTACAATTAACAATTCACGATTATGTTTAACTGTAGGCATTCCTGTTTTCTTAGAAATTATTTGACTAATTGAATGCATAACAACATAACCATTATTATGATATATTTCAAAATCTTTTATTTCAAATTTCATATTTAAACGGTATTTTTTAAAGACTGTTTGATAGTAATTTACAATGTTTTCTCTTCCAACTATTGTTGGTTCTTTTTCATTCATAATCATAGCATTTTTAGTATAAAAATTACTTAAATTGGAGTAATTACTTTCACTAATTGCAACTTCGTATTCTTTAACGATTTTCTTTAAGTTTGTGTAATCTTTGTTTTGATCATAAGCTGAATATTTCGGTTCAACTGGAATATCAGTAATTACATTTTTTTCTGATAATGCATTAGCAATAGATTCTACGCTACCTTTTATTCCTTCTCTAACGCCAATTTTAATAATAAGTGATCAAAATCATATTGATAACATCATCATCGATACTACCACGAATACAACAACAAGATCTATTATTATTATGCTTATAACACCAATAGCAAGACCATTCAATCCTCCGATTGTTACACAAAGTAATACATAAAAGAAGTTCATTAAAATTACTAAAACAATCGCTATAGTTTTAAATAATTTTTCATAATATTTGTTTCTCTCACCGAATTGTATTTTCTCTCTTTTGGGTTTTTTTCCTTTTATTTTCTTTTTATTAACCACTTTTTTGGGTTTTTTTTCTTTTGTCATTTGGACCTTTCTTTTTGTATTTATATATACAATTTGGCTCTATAGCCTCTTTAAGAATTATCCGCCTTTTTTAATTATTTTTGGTATTTAAATGACCCTTGTCTTTTTTATGAATTTTTTCAAC
>WTBJ01000009.1 GCA_013139135.1 Mycoplasmataceae bacterium
GTTTACAATGATTGGTGCGTTATTTGTAACAGGGTACGCCTTTCATGTGCAAAAAAGCCCTGGTAAATCAGTTGTTGCTGATGATCACGATAAAAACTTAGAATGGGCTAAACAAAACTTTGGTACGTTGGACGTTTCTGATCATCGTAAAACTACCAAGCGTGAAATAACCGGTTTAATTTTATTCGCCTCGGCTTTTATCATTATGATTTTTATGTATATTCCATGGACTTCATTTTTCGATAGTTATGCGACTCATGTTGATGATAATGGGTTTATTTATCCCCCTGGTCTTGGTTGATTATTTAATGGAATGAATTATCCTGGAGTTTGATACTTTGGCGAATTAGTAATGGAATTCTTATTATTCTCTTTAGCAATTGGTTATGTATTTAAAATGAAATTAAGTGAAATTTCAGACGCAATGTGAACTGGTGCTAAAGATATCTTACCAGTTGCAATCATTATCGGTGTTGCAAGAGCAATTCCGCAAGTAATGACAGAAAGTTCAATGGATGTATTCTTAGTTGGTTCATTAACTAATAATTTAGGCGGTCTTTCACCGATTGTCTTTCTAATGGTAATATTTATTGTCTTTCTTATTCTTGCTTGCTTTATTCCATCAACATCTGGATTAGCAGGTCTATCAATGCCAATTATTGCAGCAATTGCAGTTTCAATCTTTGCTGATCAACCCGGATTTGGTGGCCCCGATGGTGACGGAACTATCTTAATGCTTGGATATATAATAATTATGTTTTCAATTGCGGTTGGATTAATTAATATGTTTATTCCAACACAAGCAATTGTCCTAGCTTCTGCTGAAGCAGCTAAAGTTCCATATACTAAAATGCTAAAACCTGTGTTAATTTATTCAGGTGGACTAGCAATCTTTACACTTGTAGTTGTAGCACCAATTCTTGGAGCAATTGTAGTTTAAAAACTCATTAAATTAATAAAAAAGGAGTATTAAAAATGACAAAAAAAATAGTAATTGCCCTAGGTGGTAATGCACTTGGTAATAATCCAAAAGAACAGCTTGAAGCTGTTAAAATAACCGCACAATCAATTGTTGATTTGATTGCTCAAGGAAATAAAGTTATTATTTCACACGGAAACGGTCCGCAAGTTGGAATGATTTCATTAGCTTTTAGTGAGGGGAGTAAGGTAAATAAAAAGATTCCTCAACTTCCGCTTTCATTAGCCGGAGCAATGTCTCAAGGTTATATTGGTCTTCATTTGCAACAAGCAATAAAAAATGAATTAATTTTGCGAAATTTAGATCATGATGTCATTTCTTTAATTACTCAGACTGAGGTGGATCCAAATGATCCTTCATTTTCAAACCCAACCAAACCAATCGGGTTGTTTTATACTAAAGAACAAGCAAAAGAACTTGCGAAAAAAGAAAAATGAATTGTTGCTGAAGATTCAAATCGTGGATGAAGAAGAATGGTTCCATCTCCGTTGCCAATAAATATCATTGAAAAAAATTTAATTAAACATTTAAGTGATAAAGCAATCGTTATAGCTGGCGGCGGCGGCGGCGTCCCAACAATAATTAAAGACAATACTTTGATTGCTGTTGATGCCGTTATTGACAAAGATTTTACTTCGGCAAAAATTGCTGAATTGGTCGATGCTGATATGTTAATGATTGTTACCGCATCAGATGGAGTATTTATTAATTATGGTAAAAAAGATGCTAAACAATTATCCGCTGTAACCGTTTTGGAACTTGAAGAATTGCTTGCAGCAAACGAGTTCCCCGCCGGGTCAATGAAACCAAAAGTTGAGGCTGCAGTTTCGTTTGTTAAATCGGGTAAGAAAAAAATAGCTTGTATCTCTGATCTTCATTTAGTGAAAAAAACTCTAAATAATGAAGCCGGAACTTGAATTACTCATTAAAATAGTTTTATAATTGATTACTTAAATTTATATATATGTATATAATATATAAGTATGGCAATTACAAAAGAGAAAAAAATTGAAATAATCAAAGAATTCGGGTTAAGTCCGCAAGACACTGGAAACACAGAAGTCCAAATTGCAATCTTAACTTTTGAAATTCGCGATTTGACTGAGCATATGAAAATTAATAAAAAAGATGTTCATTCAAAACTTGGTTTATATAAAAAAGTTTCAAAAAGAGCTTCTTTGCTTAAGTATTTAAGAAGAGAAGACGAAATAAAATACAAAAATTTAATTCAAAAACTTGAATTAAGGCATTAAAAAGCCGCTACACAAAAACTTATTAAACTATCTATTTAATAAAACAAAACCCCGTATTATAACGGGGTTTTGTTTTATTAAAATTTAAAATTAATTAAAACGGAATAAATTATTCAACTCATTTTGCAATCAACATCAAAATTCCCCCAACAAGACCTGAAGATATTAATCCCATAAATACAAAAAGATAAGTATTTTTTTCCACTCCAATCAAAATCTTTATTCCGTGGATTCATAAATAAATAACTGCAATTAGTGCAATTATTCCTAATATTAACGCTCATAAAGAAATCTCAATTGAGATAAATGCAAGCGAAAACATTGCTGCCGTTCATGCCAATGACAAAAATAGAGTAATCAATGTGAATAGTCGGGTTAAAAATCCCTTATCTTCCTTGAATGCCATAGTATCTCCTAACTTGATAATATTATTAATATAAATTATACCCAATGAACACTAATATATAATTTACATATGAGCAATATCAACCCAAAATCATTAGAAAATAGCAACCAAATAATTTACTATTTTGACGGAGTTATTCAAGGTAATTCTTATTCAAAAAAAGCTACGATCGCAATTACTGATCAAAATGGTAAATTATTAACAAAATATTTTGTTCATGATGTTTATGAATGACAAATTGAAACTGAGGCATTAGCTTTTCTTAAATTAATTGAATTTCTTATTGAGAGATCAATAAATCAAAACAATAAAAAGAAATTATTTATTTTAATGTCTGATTCTGAAACATTAATAAAGGCTTTTAGCAAAGGGAAAATGAATGGAAAATCAAAAGCTCCTGAGTTATTTAATAAGGCAATGAATCTAATTGAAATTAATGATTTACAAATTAAGATTAGATATGTTGAATCAAAAAAAAATCTTGCAGATAAGTACACAAGATAATGAAAATAAAAGGTATTGGAATAGATATAACCAAAAACAGTCGGTTTAATAATAAAGCATTAGTAAATAGATTTTTATCCCCGATGGAAAAAACCTATTTTTCTAAGTTGTCATCTCATGAACAAATTCAATTTAGTGCTAGTTGCTGAGCTGGAAAAGAAGCAATTATAAAAGCAACAAACAAGAAATACGGACTTAAAACAATCTCAATTTTAAGAGATAATTGTGGAGCTCCAAAAATTTTCATAAATGAAATTCATGAAAAAAGAATTATGTTATCCATCGCTCATGAAAAAGAATACACTGTGGCTTATGTAATTTATCTTGATAAAGTATAATTACATATATACAATAATTTTATTAAAAAAGGAAAAAAGAAATGATTGATTATTTAAAAAATATTTATCGAATGTTAACATCATGATATATTTTGCCCGTTGGACTTTGAACTGGTTCAAGAAGAGAAAACAAATGACTTAAGAAAAATCGTCGAGAACAAGACCCTAATCTTAACCCCTATGAACAACGATGGGAACATATTAAGAAAAAAGTAAAAAAATCAACAAGGAGAATTGGCGCTACTATTGAACTCGTTAACGAAGAAAATCTTCCAAATGGAGCGGCGTGAATTACGCCAAATCATACTTCAAATTTTGATCCCTTTTATTTAATAAAGGCAATGGGGGGAAGAATTAATTTAATCCCAATCGCGAAAAAGAAATTAGAAGATTCAAAATTAGCATCAGGATATATCAGAGGAGCTGATGGATTTTTTATTGATCGTTCTAAATTAAGAGAACAAATTGTTTTATTAAATGGAGCCGCTCAACTCGCTAAAAATACAAATCGTGCTGTGACAATTTTTCCAGAAGGAACAAGGTCTTTTACAAGTGAACTACTTTCTTTTAAAGATGGATCTTTTAAATTTGCTCAAAGATATTATTTACCAATCGTTCCAATAACAATAACTGGTACATTACAAGCAAGACCTTATTTCCGATTAAAAACGGCGCACATTAAAGTTATTGTTCATAAGCCAATCAAGGCCTCAGAACACATGAAATTACCAACGGAAATTGTTTCAAAACGTGTTTTTGAAACAATCCAAAGAGAATTAAGAAATTATGAAGATGGACTTTCTATTAAAGAAAAAGCAAAATTAGAAAAATTAAAAATAAAAGCAAGAAAATTAGAAGTTAAGAAAAACATAAAATTAAACAAGGAACTAGGTATATAAATGAATATTGTACAAATAATTAATAAGAAAGCTAATGGTGAGGTTTTAACAAAAGAAGAAATTAATTTTTTTGTTTTCGGTTTAATGAATGAACAGATTATGGATTATCAAATTTCATCATTATTAATGGCGATAAAATTAAAAGGGATGACTGATACTGAAACGGTTGATTATACAGCTGCTCTTTTAGAATCCGGTGATCAATTACCATTAAATGAAAAATGAGTTGATAAACACTCTTCAGGGGGCATTGGTGACAAAACAACTATAGCATTACTTCCAATTATCGGAGCAATGGGACTTAAAGTCTTTAAAATATCTGGAAGGGGATTAGGATTTACTGGTGGAACAGTTGATAAACTTGAATCTATCGATGGTTTTAATGTTAATCTAAGTGTTGAGGACGCAATCGCGCAAACGAATGAAATAAATATTTCATTAACAGCGCAAACACCAAATTTAGTTCCGGCAGATGGTTTAATCTATGGAATAAGAGATGTGACTGGAACAGTTGATTCACCATCATTAATTGCTGCTTCAATTATTTCTAAAAAAATAGCAACGGGTGCAAAAAATATTATTATTGATTTAAAATATGGAACTGGTGCTTTTGTAAAAAATTTACTTGACGCTAAGGAATTAGCTCGATTATTAAAATTAATTGGTGATAATTTTAATCGTAATATTAAAGTAATTATCACCTCAATGAATCAACATTTGGGAAATCAAATTGGTAATGCTAATGAAGTGATTGAAGCAATGGAATTATTAAAAGGTAATGGTCCAAAAGATTTACATCTTTTGGTAAAAAAAATTGCAATAGAATTATATAGTCAAAGTGTGAAGGTTACCTTGGAAGAAGCATCTAAATTATTTGATGAAGTTATTGAAAATGGTTTAGCGTTTGAAAAATTTCAGGAATGAGTAATTATGCAAGGCGGCAACAAATATTCTTTAGAACCAACATCAATTTTTAAACCTAAAAATACTTTTATTCTAAAGGCGACAATTGGTGGGTATATAGATATTCCTTCAGTCGAAAATATTGGTTATGTTTTAACTGATTTAAATGCAGGGAGAAAAGTTAAAACTGATGTAATTGATTTTCAAGCTGGTCTAAAAATTCTTGTTAAAAAAGGTGAAAAAGTTAGTCCGGCCCAAAATTTAATTAAAATTTATTCGTCTTCTTTGATTACTTCAAATTTAATTGCTAAAGTTACTAATTTATTAGAAATCAAGAGTAAACCTGTTGCGTTTGATAACTTAATTATTGCCGAAACAAAATGATAACAACAAAAGAAAAATTATTTAAACTTGATAATTTTGAGGGTCCATTAGACCTTCTTTTGAGTTTGATTCAAACTAATAAAATGGATATTTTAAAACTATCATTAGTTGATGTTGCTGACCAATTTGTTGATTACGTAAAAAATAGTGAGTTTCTTAATCTTGATTTAGCATCTGAATATATGTTGCTTTCATCGCAATTAATCGCAATTAAATCACGACATATTTTAAGGACCGATATTTTTATTGAACCAAACGAATATGAAGAAGAAACTGAAGACTTATTGGATCGATTAATTAAATATGAAAAATTTAAAAACTTATCAAGTGATGTTGAAGAAATTTTTAATTCTTCAAAACGTTACGAAAAAACAAATGACAATTTTGAAGAATATATCGAGGATGAAATTGATTGAGAAGTAGAAATAGTTTCTCCAGGAACTAAAGAATTAATTCAAGCAATAAACAATGTTATTACTAGACATGAAACATCATTACCAAAAAAAGTAAAAATTGAGCTTAAGAAAATTACTTCAGAACAACGAACTAAACAAATTAATTTACAACTAGAAGAAAATTGTAATACCTCCTTTTCAAAACTTTTAAATGGTAACTATGACAAGCATTACGCTTCTTTAACTTTGTTGGTTTTACTTGAATTAACTTCAAAAAATAAAATTAACTTAATTCAATTGTCCAATTTATCCGATATAGAAATTAGGTGTAAAAGTGAGGGATAAATTGTTATACGCAATTTTATTTTTAAAAGGAACAGAAGGAACAACGAGTGAAGATCTTGCTTCTTTTTTCAAAAATAAAGTTAATGATATTGAAATGGGTTTAAAAAGAATTAATGATTATTTAATTGAAAATAGTCAGCCTTTTGTTATTAAAACTATTAATAATAAGGTTCGATTAACCCTATCAACAGATATTTCTAAGGAA
The DNA here is from genome assembly GCA_013139135.1 of Mycoplasmataceae bacterium. Lineage (GTDB taxonomy): Bacteria > Bacillota_I > Bacilli_A > Mycoplasmatales > Hepatoplasmataceae > Tyloplasma. Next base: position 6,612 of record WTBJ01000009.1, read on the forward strand.
TTAAATTCATTAATGGATAAAAAAATAAACATCAGACTTTCCAAATCAACTCTAGAGACACTAACTATTATTGGTTATAAACAACCAATTACTAGGATGAATATCGAAAAAATTCGGGGAGTTTCTTCAGATTATGCGATTTTTAAATTAATTAATTATGATTTAATTAAGGAATCAGGACGAAGTAATTCACCAGGGCGCCCACGTTTATTTGCTACGACTCAAAAATTTCTGGAGGTTTTTGATTTAAATTCAATTAGTGAATTACCAGCTATGACTCATAATTTTGAAAAAAAAGCTGAAGAAACTCGTGAGTTATTTTTATTTGATGATAAATAACCAATAATTTATTAAAATTATTGAGATAAAGAAGGAAAACAATGAATCATAAAAAACCAGAAAGAATTTCTAAATTAGTTTCTAATTATGGCAATTATTCAAGAAGACAAGTAGACTTTTTAATTAAAGAACAAAAAGTTTTTGTTAATAATAAAGTTGCAATTTTAGGACAAAAAATTACTATTGACGATGATGTTTATATTAATGAACAAAAGGTCAGTTTTAGAACTAGGCATCTATATTATGCGTTAAATAAACCCAAAGGATTTATTTGTGAGCGTGAAGATAAAGAGGGGAAAGAAGTAATATCATTACTCCCAGAATTTCGAAAAAGAAATTTATTTACAATTGGTCGCTTAGATGTTAACACCACAGGCTTAATTATAGTCACTACTGACGGAGGTTTTGCCCAAAAAGTAAATGATCCTAAATCAAAAATAAATAAGACTTACTTAGTATTTTTAAAGAAAAAATTATCATCCGATAATATCAAGGCCCTTTCTACAGGAATAGTTCTCGATGATGGTTATACTACAAAACCAGTAGCAAAAGTAAAAATGGTATCTAATAAAGATGGAAATATTGTTGCTAAATTAACAATTACTGAAGGTAAAAAAAACCAAGTTAAACGAATGTTTATTGCTCTTGATAACGAAGTTATTAATTTAAAACGAATTTCTATTGGTCAATTACAATTGGGGTCAATCCCGCTTGGAGATTACAAAACATATCAACAACAAGAGATTTTTAATTTATTGAATGTTCAAAATAATATTTAATTTTTAGTAGTATAATCTAAATATGAATGATGAAAATCTTAATGAACAAAATGGTGAGAATTTAAATTCTCAATCACAAAATATCCCTCAAAAAACAACAGATAAATTTAACTTAAAAGCACAAAAAATCAAAGGAAGCGCAAGCACTAAATCAAGAGTTATTTGATGAACAATCTTTGCTATATTAGCTGTTTTCTTTAGTGCCGATGCTTTGGCAAGTTCAATTACTAAATTTGCTGATATCGGAACACATTTTTCTAATGGTGAAACTTGAGCTGGTTTATGAGAAATAATTAGACAATTATTACTTTGAATAGAACTATTCTTTTTCACAGTTATTTTTATTTTTTCAGCAGTTAAAGTTGCCAAGAACTATAAAATATATTCAAAAGAACGAGAAGCAAAATCAATAGCTTATGAACGTGATGTTACTAATAAAATTATTGGCAGCAAAGAACAAAAAATTAAAGAACAAGAACGACAATTAAAAAGTAAAGATAAAAAACTTGCGAAGAAAAATAACAAAAATAAACCATTCACTCCAACCAATGAAAGTTCCGAAGATTTATTTAAAGAAGATAACGAAGATAACAAGGATCAAGAAGATAAAGAATCAACTGATGAGGAAAAAAATCCCGTTGAGTAACAAAAATCTTTGTTTAAAAAGCAAGAAATATTTCTTGCTTTTTTTAATGAAGGAAAAAAATATATAATTTAAAATATGAATACAGCAAAACAAAATTTTGATATCTTCGTTTCACTAAATCAGACATTGCCTGAAGTAAGTCAAAAAGACATTGAAAACAAAATGATACAATTAAAATCATCAAGAATCACCTTTGCATATTTTTGAACTTTATTTTGAATGTTTTTTGCGTTTTTCTTCGTAATCATTTCGATTTTTATGAATGCATCAAAATATTCAAAACGTTCTAATTATAAAGATGTAGAGTTAATGCGCTTGCAATTAAAACTGAATAAACAAGGTAATTATGGCGTTTCATCAGCAAATATAAATACACAACAAGTAAATGCACAAGAAGTCAATCAAAAAATTGACGAACCAATTGATAATACTCCTCCAGAGCCAGTAAAACAAATTTTGGATTTTCATAATTTTGAGCGTGAAACACTGGAAAAATGATTAACTCTATCAAATGTTTCATATGATTCAAAAATATCAAAGCATGAGTTAATTGAATTAATTCGTAATAATGATTTAGATTTTTTCAAATTGGAAAAACAAGATTTAAAGCAAATTTTAGATGCAAATGGAATGACAACTAAGATTAATATCACAAAAGAAGAAATGATCAAACTGCTAAAATAATAAAGTTACATTATTCCTTACAATAAGTTTTATTACACATTGCTTATTTGTTTTGAATAGAGAATATAATGTATTTAGATATAGATAATTATCAACATTATTTTTTTTATAAATGTTGATGAAATTCAGCAATTAAGTAATGTTCTTGTTAATTTTAGACAGTAAGAGATTTACCAACGAATTGCTACATGTTGCATTGGTTGATAATTATGTGAAACAAAACAATTCCACATAATTATTTTTTAACTTAACAAATTCGCGCTTTCCCATATACACTGAAATAAAAGGTTTTTTATTCATATTATGAATCAAACGTCCTTTTATTTTTTTAAATTCTCAAAATTTCAAATTTTGTATATACTAATTAAAACCAAATAAACCGCTTAACAACGCGCTTTTTGCGTTTTGTAATCAATAAACTCTATTTAATTAAATTTCTGCTCATTGTTATTTATATAATAGTATTGCTTACAAATTAAAAAAAAGAAGATATATTGTTGTGGGAAAGCGCGGTTTGTGAGTTATTGTTTTTCTGCAACAATATATTTTTTTATTAAACAAATATTTTTTGATTATTTGTTTAATAAAAAACAACAGTTTTGTATCATTAACTTATGCATCGTTTCTTTATTTTTAATCATCAGGAAAACCCAACTAAGATTATTATTCCTGATAAAGATTTAAATCATCAACTAAAGCGCGTTTTAAGAATTGGTAACAACGAAAAAATTATTTGTATTTATAAAAATTATGAATTAAGTGGAAATTATATAAATGATCAAATAAAAATTATTAATGTCGAAAAATTTACTATTATTAAAACAAAGCCGATAGTTAATTTAATTCAAGCAATTCCTCATCCAAGAAAAATTCCATTAATTCTTCAAAAAAGTACAGAATTAAATGTTGATTGTATTTTTTTGATACCAACAAAAAGATCACTAATAAATTTAGATAAAGTCATCTTGAAAGATGAAAGATACAAAAGAATTATCATTGAAGCAAGTGAACAAACAGGAAGGAATGATTTACCAAAATTAAAATATATTCATTCTTTTGCTGATTTCTCCATTAACAATAATGATCTTGTTTTAGTGTTATTCGAAAATGAACGAAAAACTAAATTAATTAATTCATTAATTGATTTAGATAGATATGAAAACATCTATTTAATTATTGGCCCTGAAGGCGGTTTTACTTTAGATGAAATTAAATATTTTACGAAACGAAAATGAATTATAGTAACAACTGGTAAAAATATCTTAAGAACAGAAACTGCAACTTATTATGCATTATCCTTGGTTCAAGCAATTAAGAACAAATAAAAAAACAAGTAGTTAAACTACTTGTTTTTTTATTTACTAAAACTACCTATAATTCCTTGAAAAAATTATTCAAGTATTTTCCAACTCCACCTTGGTCATTTGAATAATCAGTAACATCAGCAGCATATGATTTAACAATTCCTTTTGCGTTGCTCATTGCAACCCCAACGCTAGCTTCAGAGAGCATTTCAATATCGTTAAGGCCGTCTCCAAAACAAATTGTGTTCTTGGAACTTATATTATAATATGCAGCGATATAACGCATTGCATAACCTTTTGTTGAGGCCTTTTGATTCACCTCTAGATTAACCATTGTTTTTTCTCAGTTTGTTCAATATCGAAAAAGAAAGCTATTCCCATATTGTCTTTTTAAAATTACAAGCAAACGATTAGGATTAATTTTTTCTGGATTAATTCTAAATGTTACTGAATAGGGATCTTCCTCAATTTCTTGATTAAGTTTACATGTTTGTACTTTAGGATTTTTGGTAATATGAAATTGCTCCATCATTTTTTCATCTTGATCATCGATAATTTGAGAAAAATCTTCATATTCAATTAACATGTTCATTGTTACTTTCTTAAGATCGGAATTATTAATCATTTCCATGATGATATTTCGATTCATTGCAAACTTGGCGGGAATAAATCCCTTATCATTTGGGTGATGTATATAAGCCCCATTATAATTAGCAACAATAGTTTTTAAACCAATATTTTCATATATGTCCTTAGTATCTCTTCAAGGTCTTCCAGTTACTATTGCAACTTTATGCCCCGCTTTTATTACTTTTTTAAGTTCTTTAATATTTTCATCATTAATACTATAGTTAGGATAACTGCCCTTTGGCGAATTAAGTAACGTCCCATCTAAGTCGACAGTTATTAGTCATTTTTCATTTTTATTCATATATTAAGCCAAACCTTTCTTTAACCACTTTTAATGTCTTATAAGCTTCTTCTTGAACATAATCTTTATTCACGGCTAACGCTTCGATGATATCCTTCTTTGTTAATTCATTATATTTTTTTTGTAACGGCAATAACAATTCATTTAATGTTTTTATTACCGTTTGTTTTAATTCTTTATAATCTAATGTTTTCAATTTTTCTTCTGCTTCTTTCATTGATAAATTATTTAACGCTCCATAAATAGTCATTAGATTTGAAACCCCAGGTTTATTTATTGGATCAAAATATACCTTATTTTCACTATCAGTAATTGCGTTATTAATTTTTTTAGCAATGACTTTTTCGTCATCAAGTAAAAAAATTGTGTTGTTTAAATTACTATCTGATTTAGACATTTTCTTGTCTGGATTTTGAAGAGCAAATATTTTTGCCCCTTCTTTTGCAACAATCATTTTTGGAATTTGCAAATGTAATTTATATTTCTTATTTATTTTTTGTGCCAAATCTCTAGTTAATTCAAGATGTTGTCTTTGATCTTCACCCAAAGGAATTTCATCAGCGTTATATAATAAAATATCAGCAGCCATTAATGTTGGATACATAAAGATTCCTGTCGGAATTGATTTTGTTTTATTAGCTTGTTTTTGTGATTTGTCTTTAAATTGTGTTAATCTTGACAATTGTCCCATTGTTGAATTAACTGTTAAAAATCAAGCGAGTTCAGTATGACCAATAATTGATGATTGGACAAATAACTTGACTTTATTTACATCAATTCCCGCCGCCAAATATATTTTTAAATGATTTAAAACATTAGCGCGAATTTCCTTGGCGGTGATTTGTTCGGTTAAGCCGTGTAAATCCGCAATGAATAAAAAGACTTCTTTGTCCTCTTTATCTTGCGATTCTAAAATATTTTTTATTGCGCCAAGATAATTTCCAATTGTTAAGTCTCCGGTTGCTGTTAGACCAGTAAAAATTCTTTTTTTCATACTTTAATTATATACAAAGTAAAATTGAAAACTTACACCATTGTTATTATATAATTACATAAAGGAGGTTTTAATCACGTGATTGAACTAAATAAAATTCCAAATCCAGATGATGAGGAAAAAGTTGAAAACAAACCAAAACAAGATGAAGTAAAAGAAAATTCAGAAAAAACTCCAGAAATAGAAAACAATTCTATGCCTAAGAAGAAAAAGAAATTCATTTTCTTTTAGTTAGCATAAATATTAATATTTAAGTTTTGAATTAATTTAAAAAAAGAGACTATCTTAAGTCTCTTTTTCTTTTGGTTTTTTCATATTTTCGATTAAAACTTTTTTATGCATTTCTTGGCTATAGTTTAGAATAATTGGTAATACAATTGGGTTAACTCGTCTAAGCTTGAAAATTTCATTTTCACCAATTGTTCGAATAATTTCTTTAAGTCCTGAAAAAGATATTTTATTTTTGCTTCGATAATAAGTTTCTAAAGAACTTTTAATTTTTCTTTCAATTTCAAGAATCAAGTCTCTATTTGATTCTTGATGAAATATTCCCTTGGTTTCTAAAAATGGGCCATTTATAATTCTGTTTTCAGTTGACATAATTTGAATTGTAACTGTTGCAATTCCATTTTTAGCCATTCGATTTCGATCACCAATGACCTTCATTGATTGTCCTTTTAAATTGGTATCATCAACAAAAACATCATCAGCAGGAACGGAACCATCAGAAACAACATTTTCATGTTCCATCTTTAATCTTTGCCCATTTTTTAAAATGAATGTTTTGTTTAAAGCAATACCTGTTGTAAGTGCTGTTTTAGCATGAGTAATTTGCATTGCTGTTTCCCCATGGATTGGAAAGAAGAAGGTTGGTTTAAGTAAACTCAACATTAATAATTGCTCTTGTTTTCCCCCGTGACCAGAAGCATGAATATTAGGATTTGTTTTATTATTAATAACAGTACATTGTTTTTTAATTAAACGATTGGTAACCTTTTCAACACCTTCATAATTCCCAGGAATTGCAGATGAAGCGAAAACAACAGTATCTTCTTTTCTTATTTTTACTTCTTTATGTCTTCCATCAGACATTTTTGATAAAGCGGCATTTGTTTCACCTTGAGTACCTGTTGAAATAATTAAAACATCACGATCTTTCATGTTTTTTACCTCTTTAGAGTTTTTAACAAAAACGCTATCTGGTACATTGATATATTTAATTCTTCTTGCAATATCAATTACTTTATCCATTGAATATCCAAAAATAACGACTTTTCGTTTATGTTTTTCAGCAAGGGCAATGATTTCCCTAACTCGATAAACATTGGAAGCAAAAGTTGCAATAATAATTCTTCCTTGCGCATTTTTAATAACTTTATCAAGGGCAAATCTAACATCCATTTCAGATTTGGAAAATGTTTCTGATAGTGAATTTGTTGAATCAGAAAGTAAAAGTGTTACCCCTTCAGTTCCAATTTGACCCATCTTTGCAATATCAGCTCTAGAACCAACTGGTGATAAATCAAATTTAAAGTCAGCTGTGTTTATTATTGTTCCGTGTTTAGAAACAAATCTAACCCCATAACAATCAGGGATTGAATGATTAACGGCAAAAAAATCAATTTTAAAATTAAGACTTCTAATTACAGTTTTATTATTAATTACCTCAATTTTAGGACGCGGAGCCCCTCGCTCTCGTAATTTTGAATTGATCAAACCAATTGCAATTTTTCCAGCATATAGTTTTGGAATTCTAACCGCATTTAAAAGGTGGGGAACAGCTCCAATATGATCTTCATGACCATGAGTAATAATTAGTCCTTTGATTCTTTTTTGATTTCTTATCAATCATTCAAAAGATGGAATAATTCCATCTGCCGCAACAGTGTCAGAAGCAAATTTAATTCCTGAATCCATAATTCATATTTCATTGCCTTGTTCAACAATGTACATGTTTTTTCCAACTTCTCCAAGTCCACCAAGAGCATAAATATACGTTGGCGGAACCTTTGAAATTAGTCTAGAAACAATATTTCCCGCTTGCTTATCAGCTTTTTTAATTTCATTTTCAGTTTGTTTTTCTGTTGTTTTTTTATTATTGTTAATGTTTTTTAAATCAATTTCACTTGCATTTTTAAGTGAAATTGTAGCATTAGTATCTTCTATTTTTTTCATTTTTCCTATTTTGTATTAAGTTATTGCCAATTATCATAAACTATTTTATTTTAATAGCAGTTTTATCATTCATTGCTCATGGATTTAATTTATTGATTCGATCATAAAATAATATTCCCATCAAATGATCCATTTCATGTTGTAAAACAATTGAAGTTAATCCATTAGCCTCTATTTCGACTTCACGTTCTGAGAAATAATCAATGGCATTAATTATTACACTACTTGAACGCAATACATATCCATCGTATTCACGAGGAACAGATAAACAACCTTCTCCTGAGTCTAAAAATGATTTCTTGGTGCTTGATTTTATTATCTTAGGATTTACTAGAGCAAATTCTTCAGCTTCTCCACCAAATTTATTTTCGATGCGAACAAATAACATTTTCTTTGGTTTTCCAATTTGCACAGCTGAAATTCCATAAGCTGATCTTAATGATCGTTTTTTTGTTTCATCCTTATCTTGTGATGAACGTACATAATCAACCATTTGATTCATTGTCGTCTTGTCTTCCTTTGATAAGGGGAAAGGGATGTCAAATGATATTTTTCTAATTATTGGATTATCGTCTTGAATAATGTCCTTTGGTTCAATTCTCTTTAATTTCTTAGTATTGATTTTATTTATTTCTTTGGCCATAATTAATTATCATTAACATTATAAATTATTCAATTCTAATTTATATCTTTTAATATTTTAAATTTCTTGGAAAATCCCCGTTTCAGTAGGTGTGGGATGTTTTATATTCCAATAAAAAATAATATAGAATGCGTGAATTTAAATTATATAACCGGATGGATCAATTTACTAAATCAAGCGGAAATATTTAATTAACTAACAAATAAAAAAACATTATTGATTTTATTATTATGTTTTAATTAAGCAAAAGGAAATAACAATATGCAAGAAAAATGAGAATATAAAATTGTCAAATCACGGCGTCTAAAAAAAGATCTTAATGAGGAAAGATTGAATGAATTGGGAATGTTGGGGTGAGAATTAATATCACAATCATCTTACGATCGCGGATCTGGGATGTCATATACATTTAAAAAAACAAAATCATAAATTAAATTTAAACCGAAATAAAATTACTAGAACTAGCGTTAATCCATAATCGTTATTACATTAAATTGTCTTAAAACAAATTATTAAGGATTATATTAATTAGAAATATTTGTTTTAAAATTCAATATTAGTTATAAAATTTAGTTAATATGAAAAATGACAATTTTATAACGATTGATCAAATAATGGATGCTGCAGATAATTTACAAAAAGGCGAGATTAACAAAATGATTAATATTATCATTCCCGACTTTGAAGTTGAAGAAATATTTAATAAAATTATTTCTGATAAAGGAAAATTAAACCCAGCCGCCGCCCTAGAAACATTTTTAATCGCAAACATTTTAATCAAGGAATATTTAATGTTTATAAGTACTCTTGTTGAGATGCTTATAAAAACATGATTAGTAAAAATTTTTTCAAATGAAAATAATGATCTCAATAAAAAAATTGGCGAATTAGATGACGCATTTTTGAATGAGTATTTAAATTCTTCGAGAAAAATTTACAAGTTTCAATGGATGACAAAAAATAAACAAAAAATAACGCTATATGATTTTATAAAAAATTCAACACTTGGAGCTCAAGTGAAATTTATGTCATTGCTAAAAGATGATTATATTATTAATTTATTTCTATCGAAAAAACAACGAACTAAAGAAGTAGCAAATAATCGATTGAATCGAAATGAAGCTTTAGCATGTTTAAAAACTGCTAAAGAAATACGGAACAATGTAAATCATGACAGCATTGTTTTGGATCAAAATAAATATGTTAGTATTTTTGATAATAATACTAAGTTTTCAAATATTCATTTAGCTTTAAATGATGGCGAAAAGATTGAAACGGTTTTTAAATCGATTGATTATCTATTAAAAAGTACGGGTTATAATAAAGTTCAAAACCGATTGTCAAGACAAGTTGAAAGACAGCTATCTCAGTTGAATCTGAAATGAGATAATCCCCGATTAGACTTTTCTTTTCTAAAACTCGATTTTATTTATAAAAAATAAATGATTGTATTATAATGTAATTGTATGTATATAAGTTTACTTACTAAATAAGACACGAGATATTTATCTCGTTTTTTCTTTACTTTTCTCCTTACGGTATAAAACTAATAATGAAAATTAATTTTGGAATTCATAAACGAAAAACCCTCATAATTGGGGATAATAAAAAAATGCGTCCAACGCAATCAATGGCTAAATCAATTATTTTTAATGTTTTGGAAATTGATGAAAATAAATCAGTACTTGATTTATTTTCAGGAACGGGAGCACTAGGTTTTGAAGCGGCATCATTAGGAGCTGAAAAAGTGTATTGAATTGATAACAATTTGGAAACAATAATGGCAATTAATGAAAATATCAAGAGACTTAAATTGGATCAAAATAATTTTAAAGCATTTAAAACTGATTTTCGTAGAGCTTTAAAAAAGATAAATTTTAAGCCAGATATAATTTTTTTAGATCCGCCCTTTATTGCTACTAAGTATTATGATGAGGCATTGAAAATTATTAATGATAACAATATTTTAGCTGATGATGGTGTGATCGTTTTAGAAAAAAATAATAATCTACAAATTAATGAGTTTAAAAGTTATAAAATTATATTAAATAAGATAATGGGAAATAAAAATATTATTTTCCTAAAAAGGAGTTAACAATGAAAAAAAATAATAGTAAAGAAGAGATGGCAATGCTTCCTGGATCATTTAATCCAATGCATATTGGACACGAACATTTAATTAGAATCGCATCATTAGATTATAAAAAAGTTTATGTTGTTGTGGCAATTAATGATGGAAAAAGATATGATGTTTCATTGTCTAATCGCTACGAACTTGTAAAAAAATTTGTTAATCATGAATGTTTTGAAAATGTCACTGTTTTAAGATTGGACCCAGGAAAAACAATTCCTGCATTAGCAAAAGAATTAAATGTCACAAACATAGTTAGAGGAACACAGATTCAATCAATAGATATGGAAGAATCATCATTAGCTGATAATTATTTAGAAGACAATGAGAACTTGAGCTTTCATTATATTAAATTTTCTGACCTAAATTTAACATCATCAATGGTTAGAGAAAAATTAGTTCATCGTGATGATATTAGTGATTTAGTTCCGCCGATTATTGAAGAAGACATTAAGAGATTATGAACAAAGGGAATTTAATTGTACTTTGTGGTCCTTCTGGAGCAGGAAAAGGTTCTGTTGAAAAATTATTTTTGAATGATCCAAAATATAATTTTTATTTTTCTATTTCAGTAACTAGCAGAGAACCAAGAGCTAATGAAGTAAATCATCAAAATTATCATTTTTTAACCAAAAAAGATTTTAAAGAAAAGATAAAAAATAATGATTTTTTAGAATGAGCTAAATTTATTAACAATTATTACGGAACACCAATTGAACCAATAGAAAAAAATTTAGTTGCAGGTAAAAATATTTTTTTAGAAATTGAAATTAAAGGTGTTTTACAAGTTATTAAAAAAATGCCTGAGGCAATAACTATATTTTTATCCCCACCATCAATAGACGATTTGCGTGAGAGATTATATAATCGTAATACAGAAAATAATAAATTAATTGAAAAAAGAATTAAGCAAGCAAATATTGAGTTAAGACATCAAAACATTTTTGATTACGTTGTTGTAAATAATGATGTTGAAGAATCTGCTAAAAAAATTAGAGAAATACTTGACAAGGAGTTAAATGTTTAAAATTATCAATACCGTTGGTGAAACTCGTATTGGAAAAAGAAAAATAAATCAGGATGTGTTTGTTATTTTTAATAATAAACATTCTTTCTTAATTACTGCATTAGCAGACGGAATGGGTGGCCATAATGGCGGTGAGATCGCTTCGCAATTTGCTATTAAATGCGTACAGAAATATTTTAATAATTTAAACTTCGCAACGTTAACGCAAGAACAATCTACTGATTTGATTATCTTTAATGTAAAAAAAATCCAAAAAAGTTTTATTGATTATGCAAAATTAAAACCAGAATTAAAAGACATGGGAACCACGCTAAATTTAAATATTTTTGCAAATGATAAACTTTTTTCTCTAAACATTGGCGATTCAAGAACAATGCAATTATTAAATAGAGAAATTGTTGAGATTACCGAGGATCATAATCTTTCGACCTTAGCAAGGAAAAATCCGCTTTATGCGAAATTTTCAAATTATAGCAATTTGTTAACGTCATCACTTGGTCCAATCAAGGAAACAAAAGTGGATTTATTTGTAACGCATTTTTCAGCAGATGGTTATATTATTCAAACTTGCGATGGAGTTCATAATTATGTTTCTAATAATGAAATTAAAAAAATTTTATTATCAAGCAAAACAGACTTAAAAGAAAAAGCTGATAACATTATCCAAAAAGCGTTAAAAAAAGGATCAAAAGATAATGTTACCGTTGTCTTAGTTGAGTATGGAAAAAAATAAAATAATAATAAACGAACAATACGAAGTTATTAAAAAAATTGGTGAAGGTGCTTCAGCAAAGGTTTATGAAGCGATTGATTTAAAAACGAATCATCATGTTGCGTTAAAAGTTGAAAAAATTGATACAGAATTTTCGAATGCGCAAAAACGCTTTGAAATGGAAGCGAAATTACTAAAAAATATCCATAATCCAAATATCATCAATGTTTTTGATTATTTTGTTTGAAAAAAACAAATGATTATTGTGATGGAAATTCTCGAAGGGAAAACACTGGATGAATTAATTCAAGAACAAGGTTCAATCGATTCGAAACAACTTGTTCAATATGCGATTGACATTTTAAAGGCCTTAGTTGAGTTACACCGCATGAATATAATGCATCGAGATCTTAAGCCGCAAAATGTCATGATTGGTGTTGATAATAATGTTAAACTAATGGACTTTGGAATTATCCAAACGTCAATAGAACAAGACCTTACCAGAGAAGGAGCCATTATTGGAACAATTGAATATTTAGCACCAGAGATTTTGAGGGGCGAAAAAGCAACTGAACAAACAGATATTTATTCAGTCGGGATCATTCTTTACAAAATGGCAACAGGAATTGTTCCCTTCAAAATTATTGGAGATACCAAGGGTACGGCAATGCTAATTTTAGAGGGTAATTATGAAGACCCGTCAAGATATAATCCAAACATCAATAGAGAACTTGAGCAAATTATTAAGTGATTTATTGAAAAGAATTTTCTTGAACGACCAAGAACTAGTTTAATTGCAATTGAGAAATTGCAAACTTATTTAACTCCAAAAAGGACTAAGGAAGTTTTAGAACCAGTAATAAATAATAAAAATAATGCGGAACCGATTGTTGAAAATTTCAAAAAATTGATTTATTTAAGTTTAGCCCTTGTTCTTGGGCTTGCTTGATTATTATTTTTATTAATCCTTTTATCATAAATATTTCATGTTAATAAACAATATATATTTATGACAATTCCCTATTTCGGAGACCATATTGGTCAAATTATTACCTATCAAAATTATGTTGGGATATGTTTGAAAACAAAAGATCATGAAGAACTTCTTTACTATTGAATAAATCTTGATGGTGATCCGTTTATTGCGCAAAATTATGATTCGCCAACATATCAAAATAACATGTGAGATAGTAATTTAGTTTCGCTAAATTACGAACCATACAAAAATGAAGTAACAACGAAATTTAGCTTTATCAATAATTTTGAAACATATTACTTAAAATATCAAAAAACATATCGCCCCTGAGAAACTCTTGATTTAATTTTTCTTATCGATGACACGGAAGTGTATGAGACTCAATATCCAGGAACATATGCTTATCATGAAACAATAACTACACAATTTCCGGTTTTTAATTTTGACTTAGCAACTAATGACTTAGAAATTGAAATTTTATTAAGTAATAATGAAAATATTTATAGTGAAACAGAAAAATATTTAATCAGTAACAATCGTTCTAGCGAATATCAAATTGATTTTACTTCTGGTTTAAGCACTAAAGTTGTGTTGCCGATTGGAATAAGGAATGATCAAATTGAATATGAAACATTTACTTTTGAAAAATTATTCTCTAACGATATTAATAGTCCTCAAGAATTAGATCAACTTTTAAAAATTACTTATAATGACCCAATGAATCAACTCTCCCCTTCACTAATTAATGTCATCGATGCTGAAGTTAGTTTTGAACATGGTTATAACCAAAACTATTATTTTGAAACGAAAATTACCTCTCCCGAACTAAATACTTTTATTATTAGTGTCGATGATAATTTTTATTATAATGAATCATCGAGAACCGTTTTTCAAGGGGAATCTGCTCAATATGATAGTACTAATTCAGTTATTATTCCATGGGATTATGCAAATAATTCTGGTGAAATTAATTTAACAATTGAAATTTCGACCTATGATGATCTCGTTTTTAATTTCGCATTACCAATTTCAAATGAGTTAAGTTTAAGCGGTGAAACAGATAGTAAATATTTTTTAATTGATAATGATGTTGATTTCACTGGTGAATATGATTATGTTTTTTCTTTTTCAAGAGGTGATTTTGATGTCTCGACTAACTTATAAAAAAATTATTACAATATTTTTAATTTTTATTTTAATCATTAGTTGTATTTTTAGCATAATGCTAACTCTTAGTTATAAAAAGTCAACAGCAATTATTTTTATGCCACAAGTAAACAACAACTTTTTATCGATGTCGATTGACGGCTATAATGGCGAAATTGATCAAAGCGAATTTATTGAACGTTTCATGATAAATTTTTTGTATTCGATTGAGTCTAATTTAGTTGATGTTCGAGATTTAAATTTTTCTTTTGCATTTAGCGATTTAGAAATTAATGTTAAAACTGAAATCAACAATCAGGAGTTTAATTTTAATTTTGTAGAAAAACAAAATTAGTTATAATACATAAAGATGACAATATTAGAAAATTTAATAAAAATATCTGATCAAATATCGAAGAATAAGAATATTACAATCACTTCCAGTTTAAAAGAAATAGGGATTGATTCTTTGGATTTACTTGACATGATAGTTGAACTTGAAGGTATCTATAATATTGAAATCGATGATTCTGTACTTTTAAAACTAGAAACTGTCAAAGACGTTATAGATGCAATCGAACATAAAATCACGTAGGAGTGTAGCTCAATTAGGCAGAGCAGTGGTCTTCAAAACCATCGGTTACGGGTTCAATTCCTGTCACTCCTGCCATTATTAGATATAATTAAAAAAAGAACTTAAATTAAGTTCTTTTTTAATTCTCTTTACCTATAATACTTATAGGAGTGTAGCTCAGTCGGAAGAGCAGTGGTCTCCAAAACCAATTGTCGCGGGTTCAATTCCTGTCACTCCTGCCATTATTAAATATAATTAAAAGGAGCTGATTAATCAGCTCCTTTTAATTATATTTTTTATTTATTTTTTGGTCGTATATGGATTTTTCATTCTAATCCCGGCACCAACAAATTTGGGCCCAATATG
>WTBJ01000038.1 GCA_013139135.1 Mycoplasmataceae bacterium
TATAAAAATTTTAAGAAATCCATGGGATTTCTTAAAAGAAGTAAATTTAAAAGAAATATTCTCAAGGAAATTATGGAACTAACTAAAGAAGACTATAAAAAAATGGAACACGAAAAAGAGTTTTTCATAGAATGCTATGTACGTTATTTGTTGAGCCTTGAAAATTACATTTTTCCTAATAAAAAACAGAATAAGAAAATTAAAACAATAGAAGCGATGATAGAATCATATCTTGATGACGATTATATAAACCACAAAAATGATATAATGAAAAAAATAAATCAAAATAAGAAAAAAATAGTAAAACAGGATTATGAAAAAAATATTGATAGTTATTTTTTTTTACTTCTCAAAAACAACACAAAACTAAAAGATCAATTTAAAGCTTATACAAATGACAGCAAATGAACATAAAACACAACATCTGAATTTAATTGAAGAGATTAAAAAATATAGAAATCACGATGTATCTGAATTAGTTATTCATAAAATTTTATATTTTACCTATGGTTTTTACTTCAAAGAAAAGAAAAAGAAATTGTTTGAAAATCCAAATTTTGAAGCTTGGTCATATGGACCAGTTGAAGTTGATTATAGATATAATAATAATTTGGGAAAATTTAAATTGATTATTTCAGAACAAGAATTGCTTGATTTTTTCAAAAAATATGATTCAATTCTAAATTGCTCTGCTTTTTCATTAGTTAATTTTTCACACTTGACATCTCCATGAATAAAAAACGGCGGTGGGACAATGATAAATCAAAAAATGTCAATAATTGACATTGATAAATATTTTTTATCAAAAGAATCTGACGAATTACTAAAAATTATTGATAAATAAAAGTATCACAAATGCTCCTAATATTTATGCTAAATAAATAAAAATTCATAATTGAGGATTTTTTGTTTTTTTGAAATGAGAAAATAAGGGCAAAATAATTAATGCTGAAAATATCTCAATAATTATTGAGATATAAATTCAAGAACTGGCCATAGAATCGCTTGCAATTCAAAAAATTCGAAATCACTAATAGAGAATTGGAAAAAATATACCAAATACACACAATAACAAAAACTTCTTATCAATTTTTATCAAATTATTGAACATTTTACTTAGCTATTATTTTTTAATGATTTAATAAATGATTCAATCTCACTTCTTTTTTGTAGCATTCAATTAAAAGTGTCATTTTTGACATTTTTAATATCTTCAAGTTCTTTTTCAAAATATATTCTAGAAACACTGTTATTTGGATTATTTGTAAATCACATTTTTTCATCGGGATATTCATTTTGAATTTTTTCAAAATAAGATTCAACCTTCGCAATATGATCTTCATTTTCAAGTTCTTTATTAAAGTCGAATCCAACCCTTACTCGTTGCTCTCTTATTCCAATTGTAAATAGTCCATTGGTGACATTATCTATTTTGTTTCTCAAACTGAAGGAGCTTCACTGTTGTGCTCTCGGCTTGTGAGTTCCCTCACCTCGACGAACGGCATATTCATTTAATTGTATTCAAAAATTTAATTGGTTAGTTCTAGTTTCACTTAAATCGTCTTTATTATATGAAACAACTGGTGCAATATTATCCGGAGATTCAATAACTTCTAAATTAAGCCCAGCTCCTTCATAATGTTTTAATTTAATTATTTCTGCTTTAAGCAAAAAGAAATACTTCGGTGAATCAGCATTATTAAAAGCATTATTCAAAATGTTTATTGCATTTGAATGTAATCCTTCATGTTCTTCAACAATTCAAACAATTCATTTATATTTATTGCTTTGAGCAGAATAAGAAATTAATTTTCCTAAATGATCATGATTAGTTTTTCCGAATTGACTTTCAACAATTAGAAATTCATCATCACCCGCCTCGAATAAAATATCAATTCTTTTCTTATCCTCTATTACTTCTTCAAATTTTGGATTAGAAATATTTACTCCCGTTATGTTTGTAATCATATCTACTGCCTCAACACTAGATAAATATTTATTAAAACTTAATTCATTCGCAAAATGCTTTTGATTTGAAATTTTTTCTCGTTCAATGGTTGTTAATTTATTCATTTTTTTATCTTATTTTCCCTATTAATAATTAGAACAAAATAAAGATTGAAAGCATTGTATTTTTAGCAATTGTATTTATAAATTTATAAATACGGTGAAGTAACTAATATATAATGGAAAAAGGTTTCAAGTTTAAGACTTATCCTTAGTCAATATTTTCAATTCATAAAGTTTTGCAATCACGGTTATAAAAAAATAAATTAAACAAATTATCTTTTTATTTTACTTGTTAAAATTAAACATTTATTTTATAATAATGTAAGTATAAAATGTCAAAAAATATTGCAATAATTGGTCCGGTTGGAGTTGGGAAAACAACCCTAATCAATAAATTAAAAAAAGAATTTTCTAATAATAAGTTTTTTTACTTCATTCCCGAGGAAGAAAAATATGTTTTTCTTGAAAAACAATATAGTGATCGTGAAAAATGATCGTACCTCGCACAAATTGATTTTTTAGTGACTAGGACGAAAACGTTATTTAAATTTAATAAAAATAGTCAAACAATTAACATTTATGACAGACTATTTTTAGACGATTATTTATATTTCAAATTTAATCAAGAAAATAATTTTTTAACATCAGATGAAGCCGAAAATTATTCATTTTTATTTGAGAAGTTCCTAAAAATATTTATTTCTGAAAAAATAAAAATTGATTTAATAATTATTTTAAACAATACTAATGAAGAATTAAAATCCCGAAGAAAAAAAAGAAATCGGTTTATTGAAGACGAATTAAACGAAGAATTTATTTTGATTCAAGACCTATATCGAAGCAATTGATTTAAGGAATTTTTAGAACAAAATAGTAAATTTTTTCAATCTAAAATTATTTGATTCAATAATTATGACATTGAAAAAGATTATTATGAAATCAAAAATAACTTGTATTCGCATTACCATTCATTGAAGTAAATTCTCACATCATTAAAGCTTTTTGCATAATTAATCTTGCTAAGAAATATCTTTCAGATAACTAAATTGAAAATAAAATTTTGTATGTTCTTGATCAATTCGGTTTCGATGATTTTTCAATCAAAACAATAATCGATTTAGAACA
>WTBJ01000005.1 GCA_013139135.1 Mycoplasmataceae bacterium
CATCAATAGAACAAAATTGTTCAGGTGGAAAATGCAAAAACACGGATAAAATTGTGTGAGTTGAATCATAATAGTGTCTTTTGGATTTCGGTTTCAACCATTTAAACAATGGTTGAATGATGATGATGCTATGAGTTTTGGTCGCCCGATAAATATAAGTGGATAAAGGCCATTAAAAAAACAATCACACCAATGTTGGTGTGATTGTTTTTTTAATTTTTGATATACATATTAAATTATTAATATTGCATATCAAAAATGAACTAGATTAATTTATCCAAATTTTCCGGATAAATATTCTTTTGTTTCTTTTTGTTTTGGTTTTGCAAAAAGCTTTGCAGTTTTTTCATATTCAATTAATCTTCCTTCATAAAGGAAGGCGGTATAATCACTAACTCTTGCAGCTTGTTGCATTGAATGAGTAACAATAATAATTGTATAATCCTTTTTCAACGTTAAAATTAGTTCTTCAATTCTTGCTGAAGCAATTGGATCTAAAGCTGATGTTGGTTCATCCATTAACAATATCTCTGGTGAATTAGCAAGTGCTCTAGCAATACATAATCTTTGTTGTTGTCCGCCAGATAATGAAGTTCCCAGAGCTTTTAAATTATCTTTAACCTCTTCGTATAAACCGGCGTCCTTTAAAGAATTACGAACTAAATCATTTAAAATTGATTTATTCTTAACTCCTCGAATTTTTGGTCCGTAAGTGACATTTTTATATATTGACATTGGAAATGGATTTGGTTGTTGAAAAATCATTCCAACTTTTGTTCGTAGAGTTGAAATTTGAAATTTATCATAACGATTAATTACTGATTTTAGTTTAAAAATATCATATTGACCATCAAGTAAAATCTTCCCTTTTGTTTTAAAACCAGGGATTGAATCATTAATTCGATTTAAGGTTCTTAAAAATGTTGACTTACCACACCCAGAAGGGCCGATAATCGCAATAACTTTATTCTTGGGGATATTTATGTTAATATCAAATAACGCTTGTTTACTGCCGTAAAAAACGCTTAAATGCTTAACTTGAAAGGCAAGGCTCATATCAATGTCTTCTTCGCTTCGATATGAAATTGCTCCATCCATTTGATTCAAAAGATCTAAAGAATAAGTAATATTTTTTTGTTCCATTTCAAACAGTGGTTGTTTTTGATCAAGTTGTAGTTGTAATTTGGTAATCTTTTCATTTGTTATTACTAGACCTGAACTATTTGCTTTACTTAAAATTTTGTTATTAGATGAGATCTTTCTTTTAATTGATTGTTTTAAATAAAGAAAAGCTTGAATTGGTTTTTTTTCTTTCTTTTGTTTAACAATATCTAAATCAATTTTTACGACCTGATCTTTAAATTCAAGATTAGTTTGTCTTAATGTTTCTAAGTATTTTTCATCAATTAATTGTTTTAATTCATTAATAAGCATTTTTTTAGTTTCGATAAAATATTCATAACTATTTTTACGAGCATCAATTTGATTTACCCTAGCTTCTAATAATTTTTTAAGACCAAAAATCTTAAGTTCATAAACCTCGATTTTTTTAAGTTCAATAATGATGATTTTTTTTCGTTCTTCAAGTTCGCTAATTTTATCCAAAACCGCTTTTGTTTGCTCCTTATGATTTAATTTTTTTAATTGTTTTTTTAAAGCATTATATTCTTCTAGCAACTTAGTAAATCCAAGTTCATTTTTCATTTTAAGAATTTTTTGCTGTAATACTAAAAATTTCTTTTTGATTTGTTTTATTTTGATTAGATTAGGGTTACTCATTATCTTTGCTCTTTCCTTTTATTATATATTTCAAATCCAGAAAATGATAATAAGGCAATTGGAGTAATAAGCAAGGCGATGATAAACAAGGCAAAGATTCCATTTGACGTTATTGTTATTGAGGCAATAACTAAAAACAAGGAAGTCAAGACAACAATAGTTTCCTTAAATTTTTTGTTTTTAATTAATTGTGAAGATAAAGCAAGCACTAAAACTAAAATCATTAAAATTAAACCAATTGATCTAATTTGCGCTTTTGCCATTGCACTAGATTGTCCATTCAATTTATAAATTGTTGTTGTTAAGGTTAATCCCCCATTGGTCATCCATGAATCAATATCACCTACTGTATCTGGAGTTCCAATAATTGTAATAAAAATGGCTGATTCAGCAATTACAATCGAAATCGAAAGAATTGCTGCTGATATTATTGCAGGCGATATTTCTTTAAAACAAATTTTTCTTGTTGTAATAAAATTTGTTGAACCCAAAGCAGTTGAACCTTCGATTAGTGAATTATCAATCTTTTCAACACCTTCTTGTGTTTGTTTCATAATCGTTGGTAAAATAATTAAACAAAGCATGATCATTGGTTCAATCATTTTTGCATTGTCGTTAACCGTCGTTTGCGAAAAAACAACTAGCGCTAACGTTCCATAAACAACGGTTGGAATTGAGGTCATAATTTGAAAAACGAATGAGACAAATTTACCAATCACTCCATCTTTACGTAAATAAACTCCAAAATATAATCCAAGCATTACCCCTAATGGAAGCGAAATTATTAAGCAAAATAAAACATTAATCATTGTTCCTAACAAAGGAATAGCGAGTCCATAAATAACACCACCATCTTCATAAACTCCATAAGTTCCTTTTGTAGTTATTACATCTCAAGATAATAAATTAACATTACCATCTGATGTTGAAACAACAAAACCGCCATTAAAAATATAAAATATAATTCCAAATAGCATAAAGATTCCAAATAAGGAAAAGATACTTATTGTTGAATAATGCAAAATTGTTTTATTTTTTTTATATTTTGCTCATTTTAAGCTTGTTCTTAAACTTGTTTGCTTCAATATCAATGAATTTTCAACCCGTGGGGAAGCGAAATAATCATACCTTCTTTTGGAGAGTTCATTGATATTGGCACCCTTAATCCATAAGGACTGTTCTTTGGCAGTTAAGTTATTTAAACCTTCTTCATTGGCCTTTTTATTTACTTTATAGATACTGCGGGATTCATGTGCTTGTTTTTTGGCAACAACATTTTCATCAGTATAATGTTCAATTGATTTCATAATCCCAAAAACAAATAGCACCGTAATTAATAATACAGCTGATAAATAAATATATAATGAAAATTCAATTGCATCATCACCATAGGTTCCAGCAATTGTTCCCATAATCAATGGTGCTAAAAACAAGGATTGTTTTCATGGGGCAATTGTTAATCCACCATAATCAGGTTTATACACCATTGAAATTGCTGTTGCTTCGCCCATAGCACGACCAAGCGCAAATAGTACTCCTAAAAATATTCCTGTTTTTGCAGACCTTAAAGTAATATACAATGAAGTTTGTGTTCTTGAAGCGCCAAGAGCATAAGAAGATGTCTCAACTTTATTATCAACCATATTAATTGATGTTATTGTCATGATTGTTATTGTTGGCGTTATCATCAACGCAATCATGACAATAACCGTAAGCAAGGAACCTGGGGTTCCAATAATTTTAGTAATTTGCGGATCCAAAACATAATAAGCAAAAGCGCCATAAATTACCGAAGGAATTGCTGCAAGAATTGAAACAACAGCAAACATCAACATTGAAGTTCGCTTTGGAAAGATTCTCGTAATCAACAATGCAGTTGCAACAGAGACTGGGACGGCAATTAATAATGCTAAAAATGACATCCAAATCGTATTAAAAACAATAAATCCAACCGCATAAATTCCGTTAGGATTAGTAATTGTTCCAATAACTAATTGGCTGCCAAAAACTGCTTCAAAAAAACCAATCCCTTGTTCAGAAGCAACTCTAATTCCCGCGCTAATAATTCCAATAAAAGCAGCAAGGACAATAAAAACAAGAAACAATGCTAGTAGCATTAATGTTATTTTATAAACATTATTACTCATAGCACGTTTCTTATTTTGTTCTTCCGTCTTTATTGATTGTAGTTTTAAATCTTGATTAAACATCGAATTAACTTAAAAATTTATTTTAATTTATCTATACTATTTCCGCTGTAATCATGTCTAATGAATAAAGCATTTGTCAAGTTGTCTCATATTCAGCACCATAACCAAAGGTTAACAATGCAGCTTCTGGAGAGATTCCCGTTGGTGTGTATGTATCACCATTATAATCAAAAGTAGTTCCGGTTTCAACAAAAAATACTAATGGATCTCTTGCTGCTGTAAATCCTAATGGTAATGCTTCGTTTTCATCCAAAATTTCATTTTGGAAATCTCACGGTATTTCTTTATCTTCGTTTTCATAACTTGAATTACCATTATATTCTCCATACTCATTTCAAGTATCAACTGTTGGAGTTCCTGGCTCTCTTGAGGCCTCTGTTGGTTCACTATAACCATATCCTCAGACTGACATATCCGAAACTTGGTCTCCATACTCTCCTCAATAAGAACGACGTGATTGCGTCCCAATGAATGAATCTGGTTCGGCTGCTGAAGTTGGATCATACAGACTTCATTCTGCACCATTTTCTTCGAATGTTATTTCCTCATTAGGTAAAAATCATGCTGTTGATGAACCAATGTTTGCAAGCTCAATAGTTACTTTTGGAATATCTCAAGAAATATTTAAACCATTATTTAATTCTGGAATTAAATAATTATTGAATGAATCAATTGATTTTTGAATATAAGGATCAACTGTTCCTGTTCCTGAAATTTTTAAAGTTATTGCTCCTGAATCAGCATCTCAATCTGATTCATTGTTGCCAACTCCAAACTCTTCATTAACATTGATAAGCATATTCTCAACCCTTGTTTCAAAAATTGAAGTTGAAACTGCTAAATCAGGATTATTAAAATTAGAATCAAAATAATTTAATTCTCCATAATTATCACCTTGAGTGATAATTTCTGCATTAGCTTCAGAGACAAGCATTCAATTAAAGAATGTAAAAGCAATAAATATATCATCGATATAACCATCTTCTTGTGCTCATGCAAAATAAGATTGAGTTGATTCATCATACTCAACATCATCTGATCAAACATATTGATCTGATCATATTGTATTTGATAATTGAAGATCAGCTTCAATTTGATTTGATGCTGATATTTCCGGCATTAAATTAGCCTTGAAAAACCCAGAAACTGGTTGTGGAACACGCATGTAAACATTCAATGGTGAAACCATTTCATATTCACTTGATTTAGAATCAATGTAATCCGTTGTTGTTGTTGTCCCATCTGCATTTTCATTTTCAAATTGAGCATCTAAAAAGGAAATGTCGCCCCCTAAAGCATCTGCTTGTTGCGAGGCGACATTTTTAGCTTGAAAACCAATTGAACCTTCTACATTCAAAACATTTTGAACAAGATCTAAATCCGTTTCAACAAAAATAGTATTTTTGTTTTCTCAACGACTACTGTCTGTTGGGTCATTTAGTTCAATTCCTGCATAATCAACAAGCGTTTCGCCGGTTGAAGAAATTGTGCTAAAAGATACAGTTTTAATTACATCCCCGTCAACTTTTGGCCTTGAAGTGAAATATGTTGTCGGGGCAACTATTGCTGAAGTGACAAGAATGGTAACAACAACTGTGATTGTTATCTTTCCTTTTTCAGTTTGTAAAAATAGCTTTATTCTATTCATTTTGTATTAATAATTCTTCCTATCTATAAACTTAGTATAAACAAATTTAAGTTTTTTTACAATAGAACTTAAATTAAAATTTGAAGATTATTCTTTACAAATAAATTAGTGTAAAAGTAGTAATTTAAAAATTAGAAATATAGAAAATTGGATTCCATTTTTCTCAAAAATGATTAAAGTATAATAAATAACTTTAAAGATAAAATAAAAAAATATTTAGCAAATATTAAGATAAAAGAATTGATATTGAAAAAAATATTATTTTAAAAAAGTAAAAGGAAAAATGAGTTAAATTTTGTGTACTTTAATTGAATCATAAAATCTTTTTATATCACTCAAATCAGCGATGCCGCTACTCGTCATCGTTGCTGCTACTGCCGCTAGCGCTCACTGTAATTGTTCTTCAAGAGAATTCAAATTAAGATTTGCTAAAAAGGCTCCTACAAAAGACGATCCAGTCCCGTTGTGATTAATAACCTTGATATTTTTGATAACAGACTTATATAAAGTTTTTTTCTCTGTTAGAAAATAAAAGGTGTTATTCTTTTGGATACAAATGTTTCTTGCTCCTGAATTTGAAAGCTGATACATTATGTCTATAATTTCTTTTTCTTTTTTAAAATCTTTTTCAAAAATTGTTTTTAGATCATAAAGACTTATTTTTACTAAATAAGGTTGGTATTTTAGTAGTTTTAATAAATACTTATGCGAAAGATTAAAAACTAATTGAACATTTTTCTTAAAACACTCTGCTGCAATTTCATCTATCAGTTGTTCATTTTCGTTGCTAAATGAACCTGAGATTGACAAAATAACATTTTGTTGTAATAGTTGAATTTCCTTTAAAATCTTTTCAACTGCAATTGCATTAACCACTGGCGCCTCTTCATTTAAGATGTAACTTTCAAAACTATCTTTTTCTAATAAATTTAGTTTTAAATTTATTCTTGTTGATAATTGTGATTTGAATTGAATATGATTCAAGCCAATTTTATCTAAATGATTTTTAAATCAATCACCTGTAAAACCCCCAGAATAATGTAAAACTAAGGTATTAATTCCAAATTTATTCAAAACAATCGCCTCGTTGATCCCTTTACCAGCAACCATAAAGTCTCTGTCGCTTGGTAGAAATCGATTCGGAATGTCTTTTTCAAATTCCTTATTAATATTTACTACATAATCTATTGAAGGATTTAAAGTTAGTGTCACCACCCTAAAACCACCATTGTGTATATTTTTTATTTTATTTAAACTTGCATCTATAATATATTTCGTTAACGTTTCGTATCTATTAATTTCCTGAAAATATTTAATTTGGCTCTTTTGTCTATCTGTTAGTCGAATATTTAATTGTTTCTTTGACACATTAATGATTTTACTAAAATACAAGTGAATTATAATTTTGATATACAATAATTATTTGGTTTGCTATACACGTTGTATATAAAATTACTCCCCTTAAACTATACGATAAAATAAAAAATGATGTGATTGTTTTCTTGATTATTTTTTGATTTTAATCACGTATTTTAGTTAAAATTGTATATATAAATTTATTGCGTTACATATAAACAATGTGGATATTCTTAACATTAATTAATTCAATTAAAAATTTTTATTCATCTTAAATATACGAATAAAAAACCGCTTTTTTGAAGAAAAAAATACTAAGGTGATTTAATTCTAAATTTACTTAGTATTTTTATTGTTTAATTATTTTTAATTACTTTAATGCTTCTTTGGCGATATTTACAATTTCACCAAATTGTTCAATATCGTTGTAAGCGATATCTGCAAGCATTTTTCGATTTATTTCAACGTTTGCTTTAGTTAATCCATTAATTAATTGTGAGTAAGAAAGATCATAGATTCTTGCTCCAGCGTTAATTCGTTTTATTCATAACCTACGCATTTCTCGTTTTAAGTTTTTACGATCTCTAAAGGCGTACTCATTAGATTTTCTTACTTGTTCTTTAGCTGATTTATAACCAATTGATTTGTGGCCAAAATAACCCTTAGCTTGTTTTAAGGTCCTATTATGTCGTGATTTTTTTGTTACTGCTGATTTTGCTCTTGCCATGATTTACCCCTTTATAAAATGTCCTTGTATCTTTTTGCATCCGCACTACTCATATCCGTTCGTTTACGAGCATGACGTTTATTCTTCGTTGATTTGTTAGCGAAAAGGTGTGATGTTTTTGCATGACCCCTTTGGATCTTTCCAGATTTTCTTTTTTTAAATCTTTTGCTAACAGATGATTTTGTCTTTTGTTTTGGCATAGTTATTCCCCCGGTTTTTTGTTTTTTATTGGTGATATATAAGCATCCAAAAAGCGCCCATTTAATCGCGGTTGTTTATCAATTTGCGCAACCGATTCCAATTCCTTTAAAAAGAGTTTCATTGTCTCAAAACCAATCTCTTTATTGGCCATTTGTCGCCCCTTAAAGGCTAATGATACTTTAACTCTTGCTCCCTTTTCAAGGAACTTTTGTGCGTTTCGCATTCGCACGTCTAAATCATGACGACCAATATTTGGAGATAAACGAACTTCTTTGTTTTCAACAACCTTTTGGTTTCGTTTATTTTCTTGCTCTTGTTTTTTCCGTTCAAAACGGAACTTGCCATAATCGACTATTTTAGTTACAACAATATCACCTTTATCAGATATTAATACTAAATCAAGGTCTGCTGCTTGTGCTTTTTTGATAGCGTCTTGTTTTGAAAGAATACCAAGCTTATCACCATTTTGATCAATTACAAGCATTTGCCGTGCTCTAATACGATTATTTACTTGATCATTATGAGGATCTCTTTGTCGTCCTTGATATTGTTTCTTTATTTTGATTGCTATAATAACTCCTTTGTAAATAAAAGCAACGATTTATATAAATAAATCGTTGCGCATTTTATAAAAAATTACCAAATGCATTTTCCCAGAACTCAATTGTTACTCAGGTGAGAATTACTTCTACTTTCATTTATTTACTTATTTATTATACATTAATATGAA
>WTBJ01000007.1 GCA_013139135.1 Mycoplasmataceae bacterium
ATTAATAATATTATTTGAACTTATATGCTAATCAAGCAATATGGGTTGTTATTGAATAATAAAACACAAAAATTACGACAAGGTATTAAGGTTTTTGATTATCACTTACTTAATTCTTATTCGCAAACACCACATTCTTTTTTTATCCATCAACATGAAATTAGTTGAACAAACAACAAATTTTTGAAAATAACAATGATAAGACTTTTAAAATTTACTCAAAAAAACCAGTATTTTATTTCTTGGATTTTAATTTCGGTCAATCGAAGTTTCTTTCATGATTTAAAACGCGAGCTAAAATATTTAAATAAAATAAATTAATGAAACCAAATCAAGCATTGTTTTTAATCAACGAATTGAAGGCAAATATAAATAAATGAAATCATGAATACTATGTTTTGAATAAACCAACAGTTGATGATTTAGTTTTTGACGACAACTTGAAGGAACTGATTTTTCTAGAAGAAAAATTTCCACAATTTGTCACAAATGATTCACCAACAATTCAAGTTGGGGGAGCATTTTCGTCGTCTTTTTCTAAAATGGATCACCCTGTCAAGTCGATGCTATCACTTAAAAACGCTTTTGATTTTAAGGATTTAGCAGACTTTGACAAGCAAATTAAAAAAATCCTAGAAACAAAGGAAGATATAACTTATTCTGTTGAACCAAAAATTGATGGAGTATCAATTTCACTGCATTATAAAAATAATAAATTATCAACAGCATTAACTAGGGGTGATGGAATTACTGGTGAAATTGTGACAAAAAACATCATGCAAATCAATGATGTGAAAAAGACCATTTTGATTAATGATGAAATAAATTTACGTGGTGAAATTTTTATGCCGATTAATGTTTTTGATAAATTAAATCATCAACGATTGAGTAATGATGAAAAAATGCTTGCAAATCCACGTAATGCAGCATCGGGAGCAATTAGGCAATTAAATCCACTAGTGACAAAAGACCGTAAATTAGCGATTTTTATTTACTTTGCTTTAAATACTAAAACAAAGAAAGATTATTGAGATAGTCAAATTGAAACACTGGACAATTTGAAAAAGGATGGATTTCCAGTAATTCAAAATTATGTAAAAGCAACATCAATACAAATGGTGATGAAAGAAATCAATAAGATTATTGATTTGAAATCAACACTAGATTATGAAATAGATGGTGTAGTAATTAAAGTTAATGATAATAAACTACATGATCAAATTGGTTATACGACTAAGTTTCCTAAATGAGCTATTGCTTATAAATTTCCCGCTGAAATCAAAGAGACTAAATTGTTAGATATTTTTCCAACTGTTGGTAGAACCGGTAGAATAACTTATAATGCAAAATTAAAACCAATTAATCTAGTTGGGACAACAGTCCAAAAAGCCACCTTGCATAATGCTGATTATATTAAAGATTTGGATTTACGAATTGGTGACATTGTTAAAGTTAAAAAAGCTGGAGAGATAATTCCAAAGGTTATTGGCGTTAATTTAAACAAGCGTGACAAGGGTCTTATTAAATGAAACGAACCAACTCAATGTCCTTCATGTCGAACAAAATTAATTCAAACAGAGAATGAAGTTGATAAGTATTGTCCTAATTCAAAATGTTTTTCGCGCATCGATGAAGGTCTGATTCATTTTGCAAGTCGTCAGGCAATGAATATTGAAGGATTGTCTGATAAACAAATCATTAGTTTTAGAGAATTAAATCTAATAAAAGAAATTCCTGATATTTATCGCCTTGTTGAAAAAAAAGATGAGTTACTTTTGTTAAAGGGTTACAAAGAAAAATCTGTTAACAAATTATTAAATGCAATTGATCTTTCAAAAAAGAATAGTTTAAGTCAGCTTCTTTTTGGTTTGGGAATAAGACATATCGGTTATAAATCGTCTAAAGATCTTGCCAATCGTTATTTAAATATTGATGATTTAATCAAAATTACTTATGAGAAATTTCTTACTGATGTTGATTTTGGTGATGTTAAAGCAACCTCAGTTGTTGCCTATTTTAATGATGAGAAAAATATTAAAATGATTAATGAACTTAAATCTCTTGGTTTAAATATGAAAGAATCAAAATTAATTATTGATGATAATTCGTTTTTCTTTAATAAGAAAATTCTTTTAACAGGGACGTTTTCTGATGTTAATCGCGATGAAGCGAAACAATTTTTTCAAACATTGGGCGCAAATATCGTAACTTCAGTTTCAAAAAATACTGATTTTATTATTGCTGGTACAAAACCATCAACAATAAAATTGTCCAAGATTGAACCAAGCAAAATTATTAGGGTTTATAATTTAAAAGAGCTTAAAAATTATGAACAATAATAGCAATGATAATAAATATTCTAAAAAAAATCATAATAAATTGGTAATTTCTGAAAGTAAGTTTGCCACATTTTCTAAGAATTTTTATCGCCGTCATTTTAAAGGTATTTCTCCAATGAGACAAATTTTATTATGGTATTTTTTCATTACGATAGTTGGAACTGCATTTTTAATGACGCCATGAGTTTTAAAAGAGGGTATTGAAAATCCTGGCTTTATTGATTCACTATTTATGTCCTCATCAGCCTTTTCTGATACGGGACTTACAACTTTAAATATATATGATACTTACAATTGGTTTGGGGAATTTGTTTTATTAGTTTTAATTGAAATTGGTGGGATTGGATGATTTGCAATCAAAATTTTTGCGTTATTATTTTTTGTTAAAAAAATAAAATTCTCGGAATCATCTCAAGCTGGTTATGAAAAAGGTAGTGGGGATTTTAACATCACCATGGGTGTAATAAAAATTGCGGTAATAGTTACGATTGGAGTAACCATCATTTTTGGATTCATCTTTGGAATAATTTTTGCAACAATTGAACCAGTTAATTTAGCATCAAATTACATCGTTCTTGATTTGGGCGATGGTAATTCATTATATTATTTTGGTCCAGAGGATTTATTATTAACGACAGATCCTTCAGAGCTGCAAGAATATTTTGCGGTTTTACCAACTGATATGGTTGGTTTACAAGGGAATTGATGAGGATCATTTAAGACGGGTATTTTTCACGCCGGAGCTTCAATTAATAATTCTGGATTAGATGTTTTTGCGGGTAATTATTCATTGGCTGGTTATTATAGTAATTACGGAATTGAAACAATTACCGTTTCTCTTTTCATTTTAGGCGGAATTGGATTTGGGGTTATTTATGATTGTGTTGTCTATGTCAAGCATCGAGCAACGGGGCAAACATTTAAATTTTCTTTAGTAACTAAAGTTTCAGTTGTTTCCTACGCACTTGTTGCAATATCAGGGCTCGGTTTGGTTTTTCTTTTTGAAGGACTGTCAACAATTTCGAACGAAACCAATTCGGCATTTTTAATTAATGATGAAAACGGAACAATGTTTGCAAGAATATATGCCATTGGCTTCAACACATTTTCAACTCGTAATGCTGGATTTTCAACAACAGATATTAGCGCCTTCTCAACATCATCACAATTCATTTTCATCTTAATGATGTTTATTGGTTCTGGACCTGGTTCTACTGCTGGTGGAATTCGAACCACTACTTTCTTTGTATTAATCCTTTCAACATGAACACAAATGCGCGGAAAGGAAAATATCAATATTTATAAAAGAACAATTCCTAAAAAGGAATCTAAGTCCGCTAGAAATACATTCTTTTTCTCATTGATAATAATTTTATTCACAGCACTAATTATTTTAAGTGCTGAAGAAATTTCATTAAAAACATCTTCGATAGGTGATAGTGTTTATAGCGGTGAAATAAATGGTCTACTAGATGTGCTCTTCGTTACCACATCAGCCTTTGGTACCACTGGTCTCTCCCCTGTTTCATTAGATGATGCAACAGTTGTTTCTAAAATGATGCTAATTTTAATGATGTTTTTAGGAAAAATGGGAATGGGTGCGACTATCTCACAATTTGCATCAAAAAATCCTAAAGATCCTTCATATATGGAGGAGACATTAAACATTGGCTAATAAAATACAATATTTAAAAAATAATAATATTTTTTAAATATTGGTTATATAATAATGTTAATATTAAAAACTTATGAGAAAAGTAACTAAAGCAATAATTCCGGTGGCGGGTCTTGGAACAAGATTTTTACCTTATTCAAAAACGGTACCGAAGGAAATGCTGCCAATCTTAAATATTCCTTCAATTCAATATATTATTGAAGAGGCGGTGGCATCTGGAATTGAAGAAATAATTTTTATTACTTCAAGTAAAAAAACAGCGATAGTTGATTATCTTGATCGAGACTTTGCTCTTGAAGCGGAACTTAATGACAAGGGAAAATTTAAACAGGCAGAATCAATTAAAAATATCGCTAAAATTGCTAAGTATGCTTTCGTTAGACAACATCACCCTCGAGGACTTGGGAATGCCATTTTACAGGCAAAAAATTGAATTGGTGATGAACCCTTTGCTATATTGCTTGGAGACGATGTCATTCATAATGAAGGTTCTCCAGCGCTTAAACAATTAATTGATGTTTTTAATCAAAAACAATGTTCAGTGATTGGTGTTTTGGAAGTTGAAAATAAGGATGTCTTTAAATATGGTGTTATTGAAGAAGGTGAAATTATTGATGAAAAAAGTTCATACCTTAAAGGTGTTGTTGAAAAACCAAGCATAGAATCAGCGCCTTCGAATAAAGTAATTATCGGAAGATATATTTTGGATCCAAAAATATTTAAATATTTAGAGAGAAACTATATAGATCCAAAGACTAAAGAAGTACAATTAACTGATTCAATCCTAAATTTAATTGATGATGATTTTCCTGTTATTGCTACACTATTCACAGGGAAACGTTATGATTTAGGTTCTGTATTAGGTTTTATTGAAGCACAAATTGATTATTCACTTCGTGATGATGAACTAAAAATGGATGTTTTAAAAATGTTGAAAAAACAATAATTTCTTTTTCTAGGGTTAAAATTAACATTTTTTTATATAATTTTCATTAGGATGGCGCGGTAGCCAAATTGGTAAGGCAGATGACTGCAACTCTTCGATTGTCGGTTCAAGTCCGATTCGCGCCTCCATTTTTAAAGGTATTAACTTTTAAAAATGGAAAATTACAAATTTTGATTAGAAAACGCACCCGAAGATATAAAAAAAGACTTAATTAAATTAAGCGAGGAAGATATTAAATTCTTTTTTGAAAAAAATATTGATTTTGGAACGGCGGGCTTACGAGGAAAAATTACTTGAGGAACTAACGCAATTAATGAATATACAATTTCATTAGCAACTTTTTCTTTTGGGAAATGATTAATCGATAAATATGGAAAAAAAGCGGTAAAACATGGAATAGTAATTGCTCACGATAATCGCCGATATGGTAGTGAGTATTCGCTAATTGCAGCATCGATTTTAGCAACTTTTAATATTCCTGTTTTTCTTTTTCCAAAGAATAAACCCAATCCAACACCCTTATTATCTTTTACAATTGCTAACAATAATTTTGTTGGCGGGATAAATATTACAGCTTCTCACAATCCGCCAACGGATAATGGTTTTAAAGTTTATGATCAAATCGGGAAGCAATTATCAGTTGGTGAAACAAAAAAAATTAAGCAATATAGTCAAGAAGTTTCAAACATTTTTCAAATTGAAAAAATAATTGACAAGGAACAATATTTATCACAAAGATATATTGAAGATTACATCGAAAGAATAAAAAAAGAAATACCTTTTATAAAAATTCCAACTCAAAAACAAATAAAGATTATGTTTGTTGCAAACAACGGAACAGCATCTGAAATTGCTGAGAAATTACTGAAATTTAGCAAAATTAAATACGAATTTGTTCAAGAACAAAAGTATCCAGATCCTAATTTTAAATATTCACCATTTCCGAATCCACAAGATAAACAATCATTTGATTTGGCAAAAAAATATGCGAATAAGAATGGAACCGATCTAATTTTTGCAACCGACCCTGATGCTGATCGATTCGGTTTAAGCATCAAACATAATGATGAGTGAGTGGAATTGAATGGTAATGAATTACCATTAATTCAAATTTATTACAAATTAAATATGTTGAAAGAACGAAATCTTATTTGTAAAAATGATTTTATCGTTCGCTCAATTGTCACTTCAAGTGCGGCCGATGAGGTTGCTAAAAATTTTAATGTTAATGTTTTTGAATCTTATACTGGCTTTAAAAATATTATTGAAGTTGTTGAAAAACAAACCAAAAGGAGAAATCACTGTTTATTTGCTTGAGAAGAATCTTATGGATCAGTGGTTATGCCCTTTACCAAAGATAAAGATTCTTTTCAAGCTCTTGTTCAAGTGATTGAATTGGTTGATTTTTATAAAAATCAGGGTAAAACTCTTCTAGATGTATTAGATCAAATTTACGATGAATATGGTTTTTCTCTTTCAAAACATACAGTTAAACGTTTTGACGGTATTGATGGAAAAAAGGAAATGAAAAAAATCGTAAATGATTTTAGAAATAACATTAAATTAGGAGATAATTTAAATGGACATCTTGTTACTGAAAAAAGAGACTACTTATCCGGTTACAAAAAATGACCCAAGGACAATATTTTAGTATTTATTTTAGATAAAAAACACCGAGTCACTATTCGACTCTCTGGAACAGAACCAGTATTGAGATTTTACTTAGACATTTCATCAGAGAATGAAAAAGAAGCTAAACAAATTGAACAAGACCTTTTAAATAAATTTGTAAATTAAAAATCTATGAAAAATAACAAACCAAATCCAGTAATTGGAATTACTTATGGAACATATGACTTGTTTCATATCGGTCATAAAAGACTTCTAAGGCGGATTAAAAAGTATTGTGATGTGCTAATTGTTTACGCCTCATCCGATGAATTTAATCTCATTAAAGGCAAGAAATCATTCGACAATTTTGAAATAAGAAAGCGAAATCTTTTGAATTCCAACTACGTTGATGAAGTATATAAAGAAGAAAAATGAGACCAAAAAAAACAAGATATTTTAAGACACAATATTAACATTTTTATAATGGGTTCAGATTGAAAAGGAAAATTTGATGATTTAAATGAATATTGTGAAGTTAAGTATTTAAAAAGAACTCCATTTATTTCTTCAACAAAATTAAAGAAAAAGATAACCAAGAAGAATGAAAAAAATAAGCTTTAGTGACTTTCAAACTCTAAGTTCTGATGGATTTAGAAAAATAAATAATGAAATTATTAATTCAAATATTAAATGATGAGCTCATTCCGGAACTTTAATCGGGATTGTTCGATACAAAAAAATTATTCCGTGAGATGACGATATTGATATGACAATGTCAATATATGATTTCTATAAATATAAAAAAGAGTTAATTCAAATAGCAAATAATAATAATTATTATTTGGTTGATCGAATGGAAATAAGAGGCATGCATATTTGTCGTTTTATTTACAAAGAGAAATTCAAAATTAATTTTGAAAATAAATACTATATTAATTCACCGTTCATAGATATCATGTTATCTGTGGGAGTGAAAAAATCTAATAAAGTTCGTTCGATTATTTGAACTGCAACCAACAATTATTTGTTTGTCCATAATTCCTTTTTAAATCCCTTACCCTTTTATAAAAAAAAGAATTTTAAGGTAAAGAAAATAACAAAAATTGAAAAAACTTTTGTCTTTACGATGAAAATTTTATTATGACCTTCAATTATTGCTATTTTGCTTCAAAAAAAATGATTAGATAAAAAGAAGAAAACGGATTCGAAAATATTAGCAATGTATTATCGATATAATACTGAAGGGATTGTTTATAACAAAAACGAGCTTATTGCCCTTCCTTTTTATGACGAAAAAATCTTTGTTTCTAGAAATTATCAAAAAGAATTGGAGATACGTTTTGGAAAAAATTGGATTAATGAACCGCCCATTAATGAACAAAAACCAAAGCATATAATTTTGACCCCTTATAATAAAAAAATTAATTATAAAATATATCCCTTTATTATAAAATAATGAAAAAAATAAGTTTTCAAGAATTTCAAAGCATTAATATAGAAAGTTTTTCATCAATAAATGATGAAATTATTTCATTAAATATAAAATGATGAGCTCATTCTGGCACTTTATTGGGAGCAATTAGGGATGAGAAAATAATCCCTTGAGATGATGATATTGATATGGCGATGTCGATCGTTGATTTTTATAAATATAAAAGCAAGTTACAAGAAATTGCCAATAAATATAATTACGAATTGATTGATCGGTTAGAACATTGGGGGTTAGATGTTTGTCGTCTTATATATAATGAAAAATATATTGTTGAATTTGATAATAGTGAATATATAAGCTCTCCACACATTGATATTATGTTGGCTATTCCGGTTAAAAAGAAAATTAGTAAGTTAAAATCTTTTAATTGATCAATGATAAATAATTTATCGTTCATTTATAATTCACCCTTCCCTTTACCAAAATATGGTTGAAAATTCAAAAAGCTTAAGAAAATTCACTGATATGAAAATTTAATAGTTCTCATTTTTAAGATACTTTTCTTTCCATTATTTTTAATGATTCCGTTACAAAATATTTGATTAAAAAGAAAAAAACATTTAGAATATGAAAATCTTGTTCTTTATTACAATTACAACAGCTTGCAAATTCAGTATATAAAGAAAAATTTAATTCAAATTCCTTTTCACAATACCTTGATTTACTGCGATTTTCATTATAAAAATGAATTAAATAAAAGATATGGAGTGAATTGAAAAACTCCAGTTTCTGATGAATTAAAAATACCCCATCACCTACTTTTAACTCCTGCGATTAAAAATTTAAATTATTCTATTAAACCATTTATAATAATATAGAATGAAAACACTAGGATTTATTATTCCGATTTATAATACAAAAATTTCTTGAATTAAAAAATGTATTGATTCACTTATTTTTGCTCAATTAATCGTGAATGATATAGAAGTAGTCATTGTTGATAATGGTTCTAAGGACAAAGAAATATGATTTTGATTACAAAAGAATTATTCCAATTATTCGTTTGTGACTCTTAAAAGATTTGAGGATAATTATGGGAAAAAACAAGCAACTTTATATGGAATTAATCAATTACAAACTAAATTTATCCAGGTTTTAGATTCTGATGATTGAATTGATTCGTCTGAATTAAAAAAAATAATTGAAATTTTAAATAAAACACAAAGTGATTTATTTTTTTTAAATTACAATTATTATGATAATAAAAAACAAAAGCTTATTAAAGTTAGAAAAGTTAATAAAGCAAGAAAAGAGTATAAAACATTTAAAAAAGTTCCGAGATTTTTGTGACATTTTGATACAAACACAATTTTAAATCGCACTTTTTTAATCGAAAATAATTTTTCATTTCCGGACAAAATTAAATTTTATGAAGATATGTATATTAATATGTGAGTTCTTTCGCAAGCAAGAAAGATAACTTATATTAATAAAGCATTTTATAATTACCGAATTAATTTGAATGGAATTAATTTATCTTCCACTTCTAAAATGATTGAAAATATAGGTTATTTTTATAATTTAATTGAAGAGTTAATACAATTAAATTATAAAAATAAAACAACAAAAAATAATATGATTCATTTATTTACTTTACAGTATTTATCTGTTTGTTATTTTTTAACTGTCAAACATTCGCCAGCCGAAGCAAATATTCTTATTAATTCATTATTAGAAAAAATTAAATACGATAATAAATATTTGTTTTTAGCAAGAGGGATGAAAAGACCAACTTCAACAATGTTTGGAAATGTACTAACACTGAGAGGGAGAAATAAATTAATTAAACCAATTAATAAAATTGTTTTAAAAATTCGTGACTAATCATGACAAAACAAAATAAAGTAACACTAACGTATGGGACATTCGATTTGTTTCATTATGGCCATGAAAGACTTCTTTTAAGAATAAAAAGTAAAACTGATTATTTGATAGTTGGCGTTTCAACTGATAAATATAATTATTCAAAAAACAAAAACGCTATTCAAAATCAATATGAAAGATTTGATTTTTTGAATTCACTGCATTACATCGATAAGGTGATTTGAGAGGACAATGTTTTACCACAATGAATTAACGATTATCGTGAATATAATGCTGATGAGATAGTTATGGGATCAGATCATATCAATGAATTAGATTATTTAAGAAAAATAGGAATAAATATTTCTTATTTGAAACGAACCTCTGGAATTTCAACTAGTTATACTAAAAATAAAATGGATTTATTAAAACCAATCATTTTTTTTGACGACAATTTGAGCAATCATAATCAATTATCAGAAAAAATAATTAAATGCAATCATAATAATTTTATTATTATCGCAATACCAGAATCAACGAAGGTTCCGCGTAAAGATATTTTTAATTTTTGAAGTAAAAAACAGTTTGTTGATTTATGTTTATATGTTGGAGATGCTGATGACGACAACACAATAATTAAAAAATATTTAAAAAATAAATAAAAAATTCTTGTTTTTTAAATATTTTAGTTATTATATAAAGGACTTAAAAGCTATTATATTAAATACAATAATAGTGGTAGTTTAGTTATTAAATTATAAAAGGGGAAAAAATGCCAACAATGAATCAATTAGTTCGCAATGGTCGAAAATCAAAAGTTAAAAAAACAAAAACGCCAGCATTGCAAACTAGAAAAAATACATTAAAAAATAAGATTGTCAATCACTCATCTCCGCAAATGAGAGGGGTAGCAATTAGGGTTGCTACAATGACACCTAAAAAACCTAATTCAGCATTAAGAAAATATGCAAGAGTTAGATTATCGAATGGAATGGAAGTTAATGCTTACATTCCCGGCGAAAAACACAATATCCAGGAACACTCTGTTGTTTTAATAAAAGGTGGTAAAGTAAAAGACTTACCAGGAATTAGATATCGTGTAATTAGAGGAACTCTTGATGCATCAGGGGTTGAGAATCGAAATAAATCTCGATCAAAATACGGAACAAAAAAACCGAAAAAGAAATAAGGAAGGATAGATTATGTCAAGAAAAAATCGCGCTACTATCAGGAAAGTTTTACCAGATCCGCTATATGATTCAATTACAATTACTAAATTAGTAAATAATATTATGTTGGATGGTAAAAAAGGAACAGCTCAAAAAATCTTATATGGAGCTTTTGATTTGATTAAAGAAGAAACGGGACAAGATGCAATTGATGTTTTTAATAAAGCATTAGATAACATTATGCCCGCACTTGAACTTAAAGTTCGACGTGTTGGTGGATCTAATTATCAAGTTCCAATTGAAGTTTCGGAACGAAGAAGAAAAATCTTAGCTTTACGTTGATTAACAATGTATGCCAGAGGTAGAAATGAAAAAACAATGCAAGAACGACTTGCAAGAGAAATCATGGATGCTTCAAAAGGGCAAGGTGCTTCTGTCAAGAAAAAAGAAGATACACATAAAATGGCTGATGCAAATAAAGCATTTGCTCACTTTAGATGATAATAATAAAAGAAGGGGAATAGTATAATACAGAAATGATAAAAAGAGAATATCCGATTTCAAAGTTTAGAAACATTGGAATAATGGCGCATATTGATGCTGGGAAAACAACAACAACCGAAAGAGTTTTATATCATACCGGAAAGCTTCATAAAATTGGGGAAACTCATGATGGTAATTCACAAATGGACTGAATGGAACAAGAAAAAGAACGTGGAATCACAATCACTTCTGCAGCTACAACTGCAATTTGAAACAATCATCGTATCAATATTATTGATACTCCAGGACATGTTGATTTTACTGTTGAAGTTGAACGTTCATTACGAGTGTTAGATGGTGCTGTTACTCTTTTAGATGGACAAGCAGGGGTTGAACCACAAACTGAAACTGTTTGAAGACAAGCATCGAAATATAATGTTCCGAGAATTATTTTTGTAAATAAAATGGATAAAACAGGGGCTGATTTTGATTATTCGGTCAAAACTATTCGTAGTCGATTAGGTGCCACTGTTGCATCATTACATATTCCTGTCGGTGCTGAAACTAGCTTTCATGGCTTTATTGATGTACTAAAAATGAAGCTTTATAAATTTGATTCTGGCGCTGACGAAAATTACACTGAAGAAGAAGTTCCAGCTGAATTTATTGAGCAAGCAAAAGAAAAAAGACAAGAGTTAATTGAAACGGTTTCTGAGTGAGACGAAGAAATGATGATGAAAATTCTTGATGAAAAGGAAATTTCATTAGAAGAAATTAATGTTGCAATTAGAAAAGCTGTTATTTCTGGGGAATTTCATTTAATTCTTTGCGGTTCTGCTTATAAAAATATTGGTGTTAAACATTTATTAGATGCTGTTATTGCATATTTACCTTCACCAATTGATATTCCAGCGATTAGCGGCGAAGATCTAGATGGTAATCCAATTCAAAGACACGCTGATGACAATGAACCATTTTCAGCTTTAGCATTTAAAATCATGACTGATCCCTATGTTGGAAAATTAACTTTTTTTAGAGTTTATTCTGGAACATTATCAGCTGGTTCATATGTTTATAATTCAACAAAAGGAAAAAAAGAACGAGTCGGACGAATTTTACAAATGCACGCTAATTCTCGTTCTGAAATTGATGGTGTTGTTGCTGGGGAAATCGCTGCAGCGATTGGTTTGAAATCTACTGTAACAGGAGATACTTTAACTGATGAAAAAAATAAAGTTCTTCTTGAATCAATGGTCTTTCCAGAACCAGTTATATCTTTAGCGATTGAACCAAAAACAAAACAAGATCAAGACCGATTAAGTTTAGCACTTAGTAAATTATCTGATGAAGATCCAACTTTTAGAACTCATATGGATCACGAAACAGGACAAACAATTATTTCTGGAATGGGTGAATTACACCTTGAAATAATTGCTGACAGATTAAAAAGAGAGTTTAATGTGCAATCAAATGTTGGTGCACCACAAGTTTCTTATCGAGAAACATTAAAAGGTAACGCTGATATTGAATCTAAATATATTAAACAATCTGGTGGCCGAGGACAATATGGGCATGTTAAGATTAAATTTGAAACAAACCCAGATAAGGGATTTGAATTCATCAATAAAATTGTTGGTGGAAAAATTCCTCGAGAATACATTAATTCAATTAAAGCGGGATTGATTGAAGCTATGGCCGGCGGAGTTATTGCTGGTTATCCAGTAATTGATGTAAAAGCAACTCTTTACGACGGTTCTTATCATGAAGTTGACTCTTCAGAAATGGCTTATAAAATTGCTGCTTCAATGGCAATGAAAAAAGCTGCTAAGGAAGCCCAAGGGGTTTTATTGGAACCAATCATGGCAGTTGAGGTTACAACACCAACAGATTATTTCGGAGACATTATGGGAGACATTTCATCTCGTCGTGGTCTTATCAATGGTCAAGAAGAAAGAGGGAATGCTCAGGTTATTAAAGCCGATGTTCCTCTTTCTGAGATGTTTGGGTATTCAACTCAACTTCGTTCAATGTCGCAAGGTCGAGCAGTTTATTCAATGCAATTTTCGCATTATAATACAACACCAAAATTTATTGCTGAAAAAATAATTAGTGAACGAGGCGAAATAAGTAGATAACACTTAAAATGTATTATTACTTACTTTATGAAAATAATAATAATTTCAAAAAACAAGAATAACATTCAATTAATTAAAAGCGCCTTTAATCTTAATGATGCGGAATTTTTTGTTTCATCATCAAATCCGAATAATTTGGCAAGATATGAAAGAATATATACAGATATAATTTTTGATTTTAATTTAAAACAAAATCAAAAATTATATTTTTTTATGACAACAGAAATGTCAAAATTAAAATATCAAACGGATGTTCGTAATTTCTCTTTATTTCAACGTAATCTTTTAATCTCACACAAAATATTGATCGATAATTCGAAAGATTTAGAATCTCTTTCAGCAAATTCAATGATTTATGATTTAATTTGTGAAAAAATTATTTTTTCTGATTCATCAATTAAATCTTTTGAAACAAATAATTTAAGAAAAATCTTAATTTATGGCGGAATCCTCTCTAAAAATGGCATAACTTATTCTTTAATTAATAAAATGGAACATTTAAGCACGGATGAAAAAAAATTATTTTACATTTGAGTTCCTTTAAATAATATTTCACAAAATAATAAATTTATAAAAAAATTGATTGAAATTGGAATCAACATAATTTTTACTCCAAAACATTTAACCGAGCTTGAAAAGCCCAAAAGTTGAATTAGATGATGATCGCTTAAGAGTGTTCAAGTTTCAAATAAATATTTTGCATTAGAATCTCAATATGCTTTTAATAAAACTTTTTTTAATGTTGCGATTCATTATTCAGGTATTAGTTATTATAATGGAGAGATTTTGCTACGAACAAATTCAGTTACAAATATTATTTATTTCCACAATGATGTTTTTTTTGAAAAAGCAAATAGAAAAAGATTAGTCCGAATTAAAAAAATTCTTTACAAATATGATGAATTGATCTTTATTTCACCACTGTCGAGAGAGTCATTTATTAATTTATTTCCCCGCGCTAAAGATAAAAAGTGTTTAATAAATGAAAATACTGTTAGACAGGATTTTGAAACGAATGTTTTGCGCCCGATTAAAAATATTGAAAAGACAATTACAATTTTGAATATTTCGCGAGATTCGACTGATAAAAGATTAGATAAGCTAATTACAATTTTTGATCTTTTGTCACAAAATTTTCCTGATTATACGTACAAATTAACCATTTTATTAACAAGAACTTATGGAGGAAAAACAACCTTTGCAAAAGAATTAAATAAGTCAAAATATAAGAAAAATATCACGATTTACAAAGATGTTGATGTGAAACAATTTATGCTAAAATCTGATATTTTATTGATAACTTCTGATTATGAAAACGGACCACTGGTTGCTTTGGAGGCTGCCTCTTTAGGTGTAAATTTTATTTCAAATAATGTTTCTGGACCAAAGTATTTAAACAAAAAATATAATTTAGGAAAAATTGTTGATTTAAAAGAACTAAATAATAATGTAATTGGCGAAATTCATAATTATATTTTAAACAATGAGAGACCAAGATTCAATTTAGTAAATTACAATTTATCTTCCATGATACAATTTAAAAAGACATGATGTAAATAG
Source organism: Mycoplasmataceae bacterium (assembly GCA_013139135.1). Taxonomy (GTDB): domain Bacteria; phylum Bacillota_I; class Bacilli_A; order Mycoplasmatales; family Hepatoplasmataceae; genus Tyloplasma. The sequence goes on from WTBJ01000007.1 coordinate 15,214, forward strand.
ATATGAAATTTTTTATTAATAGAAAAATTAAAATAATGCTTTTTGATGAAAAAGGCGATCAATTAAAAACTGTTCTTGATTTATTAAAAAATGATAAAGATTTTATGAAAAAAATTAAATTTTATAGTTTAGATAGTTTTATTCCAAAGTTTCAAATGAAACACACTCGTAACAACAATTCTAAGTTAAAAATTTTTCTTTTAAATTATTCTAAACAAAAATTTTTAGATCAAATGGATTTAATTTTGAGCCATTCTTGATTAGCTCATTACTATCGTGGTTATAAAAAATCACAAAAATCACCACTTCACATTGATTTTTTTCATGGAACTTTGGCTAAAAATCCCGCCAAATTTTTACATGCAAAATCAACAACAATAGATTATATTTTATCTCCGGATGAATATACAACTAATGTACTTAAAAAATACGGTTGAAAAGATGAAAAGATTTTGAAATTTGGATATCCACGCATGGATTTTTATGATCAATTATTAAAAACATCCATTGATCATATTTGAAACATTGTATTGCCAGCAAGAAATAAAGACATTATTTTATTTTGTCCAACTTGAATAGGATATAAAGTTTCAAATCCTTTAACTAGTGAAAGTTTTGGAAAAGATGATAAGATTTTAAAATCATTAAATTCAAAAATGGAAACTAAACATATTGATGAACGAGATCATTCCGGACCAATAATTTATGATTTGAACCCAATTTTAAAAAATATTGATAATAATGAAATTTTAGTTAATTCATTTCATGATAATTTGGGCGCTCTTGGAAATGTTAAGTTTTCATGAGATGAAATTTATAATGATAAAATACTTCAAAAAAGAAAAGATTTTGAGCAAATTCCATCATGAATGATTATGTTGATTTCTAAAAAATTAATTACTGATTATTCTTCAATAATTTTTGATTATGTGAAATTATTTCCCAATAAGGATAATTATGAATTTTATCAGCCAGATAAAGATATGACACAAGATGAATTTACAATTAAAATTTATGCTAAATATTATAAAACTTGAGGTAATGGATTGATTCCTGATATTCATAAAATTAACTTAAATTCAAAAGAATTTAAGAGCTATGCAGATGATTATAAAGTTAGTTCAACAATTCTTATTTCAAATTTTATTAAAGACAAAGTAAATAAAAAAAACTTGAAAGATTTTTTAAATTAGGAGCAGAAAAAAATAATGAAAATAATATATATAATAAATGCCGGGTTTAGTAGTTATCTACGAACCGGCGGCTTAGAAAAATATTTGCGAGAAATATATGATGATAATATTAATTTAAACTTTGTTGAAATTTCCAAACAGTATAGTAATAACCCCAAATACATGACTGGAAAACGCGATAATGTTTTTTATAATACTCCCGAAAAGTTTTATCATAATTCCAATGGTAATCTTGACGGCAGCGATTCTCATACCGACTATACAGACTATATTGATTATTTTAATGATTATTTCAATCATATTAACAATTCTATTATTATATTGAATTTTTCAATTCTTAAATTAAAAAAAATAAACAGAATGATTTTATTTAATAATGATATATTTTTTGTCGATCATGGAATGACTCCATCATATTTATTTTGTCCAACAAAGTCATATTACACATCATCAAAAATAAAGATCGATAAAAGATTCAATTTACTTAAATCTAAGTTTATTCTTAGAATTGATAAATATCGCACAAGGAAAAAATGATTGCCAATACGAGAAATAAAAATAATTGTTTACACTGAGGAAAATAAAAAAATTTGAATGAAGTATTATAATTTTCGTGATGATCAATTTATTATCATTCCTTTATCTTCAACACGAAAGCAATTATTAACAAATAATGAATTGAATAGTTTTGCAACTAGAAAGTATGATTTGGGTTATTTAGGTCGTTATGATCAAATACAAAAAAACTTGAAATTAGCAAATGGAATTATTGAACGTTCAAAAAAAAGCGCACTTTTTGCTGGATATGATTTTCCCGCTTCCCCAGCAAGTTTTTATTTGAAAAGTAAATATATCAATAATATTTTTTATTGAGATAGAGATCCGAAATTATTTTATTCTCAAGTAAAATACACTATTCATACATCAAGATTTGAGGGGTTTGGTTATTCACTACTTGAATCAATGGAAAATGGCGTACCCGTTATATTATTAAATTCATTCCCGGCAGCAAAATATATCGTTGGTGAAAATAACGAACGAGGTTTTCTTTTTAAAAATAAAAAACAAGCAATTCATTTCATTAGGTCTAAAGCAAATAATGAAGAATTATGAAGACAAAAATCACAATCTTGCTCTAATTGAATTAAATCAGAACAAGATAATTTTGTATTTAAAAAAGAGTGAAAAAAGATATTAAATAACGAATATTAAAATGGAAAAATTATATAAAAACATTATTATAAATACATTTACAAAAAAAGACTACGATTTTGTTTCTAAAAAATACGGAAATGATTTTTTTGTTTATTTTAACAAAAATAATGTTTCTTATAATTCTCCCAATTTTCTTGAAAAAAATATTGCGACCGTAAAACATCACTATAAAAAAAATAATATATCAATAATAAATATACTTAAAACCCCTTTAAAAACAAAAGAAATTTTAAGATTGCGAAAACAAAATAAAATTGATAAAATTTTTTCAATTTCTCCAAATGGAAAAAACATTTCAATACTCGTTAAAAGTAAGAGAATTTGAAGATTGCATGATAAATACGAGATAAATCGTGCGTTTATTTATGAGAATAAAACTTTACCCAAAAACATTGAATCAGAAGATAACATTAATTTATTTTACAAGCAAGTTTTTAAAAATAAAAGTTTGGTTTTAACACCTTTTTCAAGGTTGACAAACAATCATTATTTTTTTCGTGACAACTTAATTTCAAAAACACAAAATCTTGATTTTCAAGTTGAAAAGTTTCTTTTTGTTAATAATCGTAACGACTTTAATTCATTATTTGATGATTTGAATAAAAAATTTGGATACAATAAATATTCCATAAAAAGAAAGAAGATAAATTCTTCAAATTTTAAAAATGTTGAAAAAAAAATATCAGAATTAAACTCTAATTCTAACGTGGAATTGAGTTTGAAACGAAACATTCCTATTCCTGGAAACACAAAAACAAAAAATATGAAATATGAAAATAATTATATTCATGTTAATTATTTGTTAGAAAATGAAACGAATATAATTGAACAAAAAGTTTTCGTTGCTGATAAAAATCTATCTAATTCAATCGAGGCAATAAAAATTCAAAACAAAATTTTTACTATTGCCACTAAAGAGCATTCTGTTAGAAAAATAAACAAAAAGATAATGAGAAAATTTCTATTATCTTTTATTAGTATAATAGTCTTCTTTGTATTACTTTGATTTACTTTTACTCATGTTTTTGACTATAAAACAGTCAATTCTTCGCTTGCTTTAATTAATGAAAGTTGACAAACACCATGACCATATATATTATTGATGAATTGATTTATTACAACAACTTTCAATATTTTATTGATTGTGATTTTTTCATTGTCGATGAAAAAAAAGATCAGTGGAAAGCAACTTTGAAATTTTTTCCTTGCGAGTCAAATTAAATTTCTTACTCTATCATTGACCGGAAATTATTTTTTAGCAATGTTTGTTTGAGGGATATATATTTCAACATTCATGGATCGACCGAAGCGTGCTGTAATTGGTCTAGTGGCGACAATTACAATAATAAGAGGATTATTAAAACTTGCTTTTGGTTCAGTATTTTTAATTCTTGGATCAATAGTTATTTTAAATAATTTTGATAGCGGCTCTTTGAATCTTCATTTTAATTCAGATTTTCTTAACAATAATTATTACCTCTTCATTGTTATTGTTGCCTGAATTGGGTTATTTTTTGCAACCGCTTCATCTGTAATAATTGCTGGAATGATTTTATGAAAACCAATTCATGATTTATTTCTTTACTTATATTTAAAATATAAGTCTCTCTTTAGGAAAAATTTATATTTTCATAATCAAACGATCATGGAAAACAACTTAATTGAAATTAGAAAATCATTTTTTGAGCGTTTTAAAAATAAAGAATTCATGACGAGAGCCTCAGTATTAATTTTTGTATTTATTTTTTTAGAAGCAATTGAAACTATTTCAATTGTTAATTTAATTACATACTCATATGGACTTGATGGCAGAACATTTTCAGTCGTTAAAATTGCTGGACTAAGATCGATTGTAAATAATTTTTCAAAAGCGCTACCATTTATTCCTTCTGGATTAGTGATTATTGATTCTCTTTTAAAAAATATTTATTATTCAATTTTTAGTTTAATGTCGGTTAATAACTCATGGCCACCCCCGTATGATGACGTGGAAGGCGTAACTGAGCTTTCTAATCAAGCGGCATTTTTAACTCGATTTTTTAATTTATATTTAAGACTTATTGTTGCAACAATATTTTCATTCTTCATATTTATGAAAATATTTCTTTATAATTTAAGAGATAAAATAGAATTGAAAACCAGATAATGATTAAGAAAATAACATCAATAGTATTTTTCGAGCAAAACCAAAAGGAAAATGTTTCATATAATTTAAAAATTTATAATGAAACTCCTAATCTTGAAGTACTTGTAATACATTTTAATAGTTTTGACATACAAAATTTTGAAAATAGATTTCCAAATATTACTTTTTTAAATTTTCACGGAACGAAAAATTATAACGATATTGTAAAAAAACTTTTATTAACGATTGAAACAGAATATGTTTTGCTCTCGTTTATTTCTGATGTCCCAATTCATGGCAAGTTTTTGGAAATAGATAAATTACTACAAAGTGAACAATTTGATTTGATTACCAATAGATTTAAAGGGGTTAAATTAATATTAAATAACATATATTCTGTTAAGCTATTCTCTTTGGTAATAAATAATTTTGATGACAAACACCAAAATTTAATAAATTACAAAGAGTTATTAACATCAATATTTTTTAAAAGTGAAAAATATTCCTCTAATCCCTTTTATTTAGACTATTCTTTTATTTTTTATAATAATTGATTTTTTACTAATGAAAAAGATAAATCAAATACTGATGAAAAATTAATTAATAAAATTTTCCTGCATCAATTTTTTACATTGCTTAATTTTTTAAATATTGATAAATCATTCAAATGATTTAATTTATCTTCTAAACTATTTCTTAGAGAAATAGTTTATACCAAAGGAAAATATTCGCTATTTCCCCATTTTTTACATGTTTGTTGATATTTATTTAAGAATAAAAATTGGTCATTTTCAACAAAAATATTTTCATTAATTTTTCTTTTTAAAAATACATTTTTTGCCACATTAATGTTTGATACTAAACAAGTGAAAATTAGTTCTAAAACTCCGTTTAGAAATGAAAATACTGATAGTGAATTATTACCAATTTTGCATCAGGAATTAAGAACAACATTTAAAAAATTACTAGATGAATTATATGAAAATAACATAAAATTAATTGCTCACTCAGGCACATCATTAGCAATCGAAAGAAATAATCAATTTATTCCATGAGATGATGATTTAGATTTTTTTATTAGTATTAAAGATTTAGTTAATAACTATGAAAAAATTGTTGAAATTGCTAAGAAATATCAATACGATTTTATTGGATTTAGCAATGAAGACGGAATTTTTAATTATCACTGCTTTAAATTTGTTAAAGATATGAATTTTACATCTTTAACAGAAGACAAAATTAAGTATCCTGCAATATTGTTTATTGATGTTTGGTTAACCGCGCCACTTCAATCATTGAGTTTTTATAAAGAACAAAGAAAAAATGGTGCTTTGTATTTACCAAAAAGAAATCAAAAAAGTTATTTTTTGACTCCTTTTTATTATTTCAGATGAAGATGAATACCTTACCGGCCAAGTTTAACTACTAATTTTGCTGTTAACTATTTAGGTTTTATTAATCCACTAAAAAAAAGTAATCGAAAAATTGCAAAAGTAACTGAGGATAATTTACTATTAAATGGGAATTGAAACATTTTAAACCGTACTGACAGGTATGCACTAAGGTATGAAACATATAATCCAAATGAAACAGAATTTGAAACTCTCGATGATTTAAATATTTTAGTGGTTGAAAATAATATTGAATTGATTATAAAGGCATATGGAGATAATTGAAAATATGACATTAAAAAATCTACCCCCCATAGTTTAAAATGAATTAATCGCCAATATGCTATTAATCAAAATTTTTTATTAAAATTTAATAAAAAAACTTATAGCCTTGAGATTCATAAACAACTAAATGATCCGAAATACGATATGGAATTAATTAATAAAATAAGAAGCTATCATAATTCTCTTTAATTTTTTAAATATTGCCTCCACGGCTTTTTATTAATAAAAAAACATAAAACAAATTTCAAAACGATTAGACGAATTTATAAATAACAAAAGTTTTATTTTTAATAAATAAAATTTTTGTTAAAATGTTAAAGAGTATTTACATTATTTGTATTTACTTTTATATAACGTTATAGATAAAATAAATAAATTATCTAATATAAAAAAGAAAAGGAAAAAGAATATGGCAAAAGAACAATTTGATCGTTCAAAAGAACATGTTAATATTGGAACTATTGGTCACGTTGATCACGGTAAAACTACATTAACAGCAGCCATCACTACTGTTTTAGCAAAACAAGGTGGCGGTGTTGCGATGGATTATGCTTCGATTGATAACGCTCCTGAAGAAAAAGAGCGAGGTATTACAATTAATACTGCCCATGTTGAATACGAAACAGCTATTAGACACTACGCCCATATTGATGCGCCGGGGCATGCCGATTATGTTAAAAACATGATTACTGGTGCAGCACAAATGGACGGAGCTATTTTGGTGGTTTCAGCAACTGATGGACCAATGCCACAAACTCGTGAACATATCTTGTTATCAAAACAAGTTGGAATCAAAAAATTGATGGTTTTCATCAATAAATGCGACATGATTGATGATGAAGAAATGTTAGAGCTTGTTGAAATGGAAGTTAGAGACTTATTAGACCAATATGGTTATGATGGCGACAAAACACCATTTTTTAGAGGATCAGCATTAAAAGCACTTGAAGGCGACGATAAATATCAAAAAATTTTACTTGATATGATGGACGAAGCTGACACATATTTTCCTGCTCCAATCAAAGACACTGATAAGCCATTCCTATTGCCTGTTGAAGATGTATTTACAATCACAGGTCGAGGAACTGTTGCTACAGGTCGAGTGGAACGTGGAAAAATAAACATTAATCAAGAGGTTGAAATTGTTGGTGTCAAAGACACTAGAAAAACAATTGTAACTGGAATTGAAATGTTTAGAAAATTACTTGATTACGCTGAATCTGGTGATAATGTTGGTTTATTACTACGTGGAGTAGACCGAGAAGGAATCCAAAGGGGACAAGTAATTTGTAAACCTGGATCAATTACACCACATAAAGTTTTTAAAGCTAAAGTTTATGCGCTAAAAAAAGAAGAAGGTGGAAGACACACTCCATTCTTCTCAAATTATCGGCCACAAATTTATTTAAGAACAACTGATGTGACTGCGACTATTGAACTTCCTGAGGGAACTGAAATGGTAATGCCTGGTGATAATCTAGATTTGATATTCAACTTAATTGCTCCTGTTGCGATTGAAAATGGAACTAAATTTTCAATTCGTGAAGGCGGACGAACAGTTGGTGCTGGAACAATCACTGAAATTATTAAATAATTATTCAATTAATAATTAGTACATTAATGATAATAAAAGAATCAAGAAATTTTCTTGGTTCTTTTTTTCATTATGCCACTAAATAAAAGTTAAAAAAAATACTTTTAGGCGGATAATTGTAGTGTGGATATTGAAAACAAAAATTCGATAACTTCTTCATCATCCAATGATGCAGATTCTAATTATTATATTTATAAAGCAACAATACTTCTAAAGTTTGGCGCTTGAATAAATATAATTTTTGCTGCAATTTTATCTGTATTCATATTCACACTCCCATTGACTATTCCTCTTATTATTATTAATACTAAAATCCAAGGCCACCAAATTGACAAGTCAGTTTCGTTTGGAAAAAAGACATCCTCAGCTCTAATTTCCGTGCTATTAATTGGTTTTACAGCAATAGTCTTATTCATAGTTATTGATTATTTTGTAATGGGAGTTAATTTTATTGTCCAAGCGTTTTCATCGCTTACTTATCTTTTAAACGATATTGGTGAAAACATAGATGAATGAAACATTTGAATTGCCGATAATACAGACTTATTAAATGAAGAGTTAACTGATATTTGAAACTCAGCTTCCACTTCGGGAACTGCGCTAAATTTTATTTTTATGAATTTATTTCCAGATTTTAGTCCGACTCAACCATTTATTCCTCCTGATTTTCAAATCTCTAATGACCTAGCAATTTTTAACATTCCAATCATCGATATAAGTTGAAGAATGAGTGAACCACCTCTATGATTCAGCATCTCCATAATTTCAATTGCATCCCTAAGCACATTGTTTATTCTAATTGGTTGATACAAAAAAGATGATAAATGAATTCTTACTAAAAATATAAAATAACTTAAACAAAAACACACACTGCGAAGTGTGTGTTTTTCATTTATTGATTCTTTGTTAATCAATTTTAGTATGCAAAGATCGAGTAATATTTAAAAACACATACGTAAACGCATGTGTTTTTGTTCTATCAAGACTTGACAAATTATCAATCAAAATCATCATCTTCAAAATCATCATGTTTTAAAGATTTGATATAACCGTTTCCCTTTGTTGAGAAGAAATCATGTGTTTTTGTTTCAGTATCCATTCCATTCAATATGATTGGATTAATATCTTCTTCCTTAATATTGTAATAAGGATCAAGACCAAGATTCATTAATGCTTTGTCAGCATTATATTTTAGAAAGACTAAAACTTCATCAAAAAGACCTAGTTTAAAATATAGTTCTTTAGTATATTTAATTTCACTCTCCATTAGTTCTAACATTATTTGAATTACTTGTTTCTTTAATTCTTCTTGCTTTGTTTGTTCGATCTTGGACAAAGTATTTTGAGAAAGTAACCCAACAAAAACACCGTGAATAGATTCGTCTCTAATTATTAAATTAATAATTTCACCAGAACCAATTAGTTTGCCCTGACCAGAAAATCACAATGGATAAAAAAATCCAGAATAAAATAAAAAGGTTTCAAGTAACACTGAGGAAGCCATTGCTAAATATAAAGATTCATCATCGGTAATAACTAAGTATTTTTCAACGATGATATTTACTTTTCGTTGTAAGTGCTTGTTTTCTTCAACTCACAAAAATAATTCATCAATTCTTTCTGTTGAAGAAAGAGTTGAAAAGATGGTTGAATAAGATTTTGCATGCATTTGTTCCATCGCACCCATGAATGATAGAACGGCTTTAGTGTGAAGATTTTCAACATTTTGAATGATTAAAGGCATTCCAATTCCACCTTGTTGAGTATCTAATAAAGTTAACCCCGCAAGAACCTTTTCGTAAGTGTCTTGTTCTTCTTTGGTTAAGGTAAGTCAAACCTTTTTATCTTCTGTGAGTGATATTTCTTCATCAACTCAAAATTGTCGAACATTTTGATCTCAAAATATTTTTGAATAATCTTCTTCAATTTTATTTCAATTTATAGCTTGTAGATTTTTTTGTTCCCTAGGCATAACAACTCTCACATTCATCTATTTTTAAATTCTTGGTTCTTGTATAATAAAGCGCCTTCAAACCCTTCTTATATCCATATAAGTATAGTTTAGCTAAATCCCTCGTTGAAGTATTGCTATTGACAAAAAGGATAGTTGCAATCCCTTGGTCGACATGTTGTTGAATCGTTGCGACAAGATCAATAATCTTTTCCTGGTCCATATTAAAAGCACTTTTATAAAAGATTTTATTATTTTGTTTTAAATATGGCATTGGATAATAGGTTGTTGAATTTCCATATGTTCTAGATTCAACCATATTTGTGATTGGCATTACCGAAGGAGTGGCATTAGCAATATAAGCTGTTGATTGATTGGGGGCAATTGCCATTCTATAAGCATGATAGATTCCGTTTTGAATCACATCTTTTTTAAGTTGTTTTCAATCATCAATTGAAGGAATATTAAAGTCATTAAAGATTGTTTTGATCTTTTCCGTTTGCGGTTTAAATTCCTTATTTAAGTAATTAATAAAGTAATTGCCATTGGCATATTCTGATTTATCAAATCCTCAAAAGACTTTATTTTTTTCTTTAGCTATTTCCATAGATCTTTTCAATGAATAATAATTTATTGTTGCAAAAAAAACATTAACAAAGTCTTTTGCTTGTTCCGATTCATACATGATATTATTTTTAGCAAAAAATCCATGTAAATTTAAAGTTCCAAGACCAACAGAATGTAAATCATCATTAGCAAGCTTAATTCCTGGAGCTGTTTCAATATTTGTTAATTCAACAACAGCAGTTAAAGCATCCATTGCAGTGTCAACTGTTTCCTTTATGCTTTTATTTTCAATAACATTAACAATATTTAATGAACCTAATATGCAAGAGACATCATGCTTAATTTCATCTTTCTCATAATAGTTCTTAATTTTAGATGTTTCTTGAAATTGAAAAATCTCAGTGCATAAATTAGACATCTTAATATCACCAAGATTTTTTAAGGGATGAACACGATTTGCATTGTCTTTATAAACAATATATGGATAACCAGATTCAAGTTGAGTTTGAGCAATTTTTAGTAATAATTTTCGTGGTGAAACAAATTGTTTATTTACTTTTTCGTTTACAACCAATTGATCATACATCTTATTGATATCCATATCATCTAAGTCAATACCGTATTCCTTTTTGACATCATAAGGAGAAAAAATTGCCATTTGTTTTCCCTCTTTTGCTAATTCGAACATTTTATCTTGAATGATTAATCCAAGTGCCAGTGATTGGATTCGATTTTTTTCATCAGCGTTAATTTTTTTAGTATCTAAAAATTCTAATACATCTCAATGAAAGACATTCAAATAAGCAGCGCCCGCTCCATTTCGTTGATCCATTTTATTTGCAAATGAAAATGAATCTTCAAGTAGTTTTAAAATTGGCATTATTCCAGCAGTGATTCCCTTAACATTTCTTAATGAAGACCCTCTTGATCTAATTTTTGAAACGTTGACAGCAACACCTCCACCAAATTTAGATAAATTCATTGATGTTCCCAAGACATAATTAATTGAGTTCAAATTGTCATCCATTTCAAGCAAAAAACAAGAAACCATTTCTCCTGAATTTCATCTTCCAGCATCTTGCATTGTTGGCGTTGCTGGCTGATAATTTCCCAACACAACTTCCTTAGTAATTTTTTTTGCTAGTTCATAGTTTCCTTGACCTAAATATAATCCCAATATAACAACACGATCATTATAATTCTCATAGTTTATTTTTTTATCATACGATTTTAGCGTGTATTCATTAAGAAATTTTTTAGCAGCCATATAAGATTTAAAATTGTGATTAAAGCTTCTTACGTAATTGTCCAAATCATTTATTTGTTCCATTGAGTATCACTCAATGATTTTTTTATTATAAAGACCTTTTTTTACAAGAGAATTAATTCTTGTAAATTGATTAACTTCATAATGATATTTTTCATCAAATAATTCTAAAAAAGCATCTCTTGCCTCCAAGTCTTTATCTAATTGAAAAAAACCATTTTTTTCAATTTTCACCTGATTGTTTAGTTCAATATGTTTCAATTCGTTATTATTCATTTTTGCGAGTTCCTTGTTTGTGTTTTCAATGTCATGGGTTGTCCCTGCGAGTTCAATTCCATAAATATATGGAACATTATACTTGTTAGCAATTACTTTTGAGGCTTTACAAAAATTTGCGCCCCAGTTTCTATTTCCGGACCCAATGACTCCTTTTAAATTTTTATGATTTTCTTGCAAGAATTTTGTTATCTCTTCTTGGACTTCTCCAAAACCAGTTGATGATGTTATTAAAACAAATGGTTCATTAATTATTAAGCCCTCAGAAATAGAAAGCGCGTTTTTTTTGTCTAATTTATCGGCAATTTTTTGTGTGTTTCCAGTCACAGAATAGTAGACTAATTTCATATTTGATTTTGAATAAACATTAATTTGTCTAATGCTTATAGCAAAATAATAATACTCCTTTTTGCGAATATTCTTACCAATTGAAACCCCTTTTTTAGCAATTAATTCATCAAAAAATTTAGTGGCACAATTTATTATTTTTTTAGTGTTTATCTTTCAAATAAATTAGTAAAAAAATAGTACTTAGATATATAATTAAATTTATAAATAAATGAATAATATTGAAATGTTTAAAACAATAAGAGAGATGGAAGAAATAACAACTACAGGGGTTGCTTTTTATGTTGTATTTTCTCTTGTTGCGATATTATTTTTAGCTTTGGCAATTTTCTTTTTGTGAACATATTTTGCACAAAAACAATATAAGCAACAAAAAGCAAATGCAGTTAGTCATAGATCTCCTTGGTCATTTAAGGGTTTTTGAGGGCGATACAATACTCAAATATATTTCTTTTTAGCATTTCTTTTTGCTTTAATTGCCATTTCATTAATAATGATTATGTTTAATATTGATCCTGGTAGTGATTATTCTCTTTAATATTTCGTTAGTAGTTTGTAATTAATATTCTAAACTCATCGTTGTATATGTAAACAGTTATTTGCTTACTATTTTAGGTAATATTAGGATATTATTATTTTATAACTATAATTTTTTTTAGTTATAATTTTTATATAAAAATGAGAGGAGAGCAAATTGTGTCAAATGATAAAGAGCCGTTAACAAAACCTAACTTTTTTAAAAAAACAACAGATTCTATTGGTAACTTTTTTTCAATGATAAGAAAAAATAGTGCTGATTTTATTGATAAAATTGACGAAAAAACAAATCCCAAAATAGGAAATATTCTTTACAAAACATTTAGATATTTAACAATATTTTCAATTTTAGTTTTATTACCAATTAATGTTATTGTTATTGAAATATATAGTGTGGGACCAAACCTGTATTTTAATAGTGCAGCAGCAACAGGTATTTCACTTGGATTGTTGGGATTAATAATTTTATTTTCAATGTTATGATTTTGATTCTCAAAATTTAACGTTGAATAGTTAAATATTTTTTTAAGAAAGGAAAAATATGGAAAATACACAAGTCAAACCAAAGCGACTTGATTCGAACTCTAGTGGTGCTCGAGAATTTTTAAGTAAACTTTCTCGTGGTTTAATGATTCCCATTGCAGTACTTCCCATTGCAGGGTTATTTCTTGGTGTGGGTGCCGGGATCAGTAATGTTTTAATTGCTGCTGGAGTTACAAGAGAACTTAACCCAGGAGCATTTGTTGTGGGAGATGTTATGGCATCAATCGGTGATGTTATTTTTGGTAACTTACCAATACTTTTTGCGGTTGCAGTAGCAATTGCCTTTACAGAAGATTCTGGGGTCGCGGGATTTTCAGCATTAATTATGTGAATCGTTTTTAATGCTTTTCAAGCTAACTTTATTCATGAAATAAATGATGCTGACGGGTTAATTACCGGTTACAGTATCTTGTTTTTTGATAATGTTCCAACATCGGTTGTAACATCAAATTCAGGAATAACCTCGTTACAAACATCAGCATTTGGTGGTTTAACAATTGGTTTCCTTACTGCGGCAATTTATAACAAATTCCACAAAATGGAATTGCCTAAAGTATTAGGTTTCTTCTCAGGGACAAGATCAGTTCCGATTATCGCCTTCTTAATGGCGCCGATTATAGCCTGTATATTCTTGATTACATGACCATTTTTTGGTGTGCAATTAAACAATTTAGGAACAGTAATGGCGGGAATGCCAGCTGGAACTAATTCATTAATGTTTGGTATTATTGAACGAGCATTAATTCCATTCGGATTGCATCATGCATTCTACACTCCACTATGATTTACATCAGTTGGTGGATCAGTTTATGATGCTCAAGGACAAGCACTTGCTTTTGGAGATCAAAACATTTGATTTGAATTTCAAACTCAAGGTTGATCTTATGATTGAATTGATTATAATCAAGTGCAATCTATCCCAGATGGTTCAGTAATGGTTGAAGTTAATCCAATCATTAATAATCAAGGAGAAACTGTTGGTTATATAACAGCTGGTGAAAAACCAGGAATGTACATGCAGGGTAAATATCCATTTATGATATTTGGGTTACCTGCGGCAGGAGCCGCAATGGTAATGGCTGCTAAAAAAGAGAATCGTGAAATTGCTTTCTCTGTTATTGGGGCAGCAGCATTTACATCATTCTTAACAGGGATTACAGAACCAATCGAATATACTTTCTTATTCTTAGCGCCAGCGCTTTATTATGGATTTCATATTTGAATGGCAGGAATTTCATTCTGATTAATGAATTTATTAGGAGCTAATCTAGGAATGACATTCTCAGGTGGAATTATTGACTTCGCTCTTTACGGAATTCTTGCTGATGCAACTGGATTTGGTGTCCAATCATGAGATGTAATTATAATTGGTGTACCATATGCCGTCATTTACTTCTTTGTTTTCTACTTCTACATTAAACACTTTGATATCCCAACACCGGGACGAGAACCTGAAGGAACAGTAATCGCAATGAAATCAAAAGCTGATTACTTAGCATCAAAACAAGATGGAAGAAAAAATAATTCTTCAATAAACGTCAAAAAAGGAATTGATCCAGAAACAGGAATTTCACTTGATCGTTCAGAACGTGTTAAAGAATTACTTGGTTATCTTGGTGGTTTTGAAAATTTAACTTCAATCGATGCTTGTATCACAAGACTTCGTATTTCGGTTGTAGACAAATCACTTATTGATGAAGTTGGTCTTAAATCACTTGGTGCAATGGGAGTTGTTTACCTTGGTAAAAACGCCGTTCAAGTTATTTACGGTGCTGAAGCTGATCGATTTAAAGTTGACCTTAAAGATTATAAAAAACATCTAGGATTATAAAAATAATTTTAATCTAAAAAAGGCAAGATTTATCTTGTCTTTTTTTTATAATTAAAATATCTTTGAAATCAATATACATGCAAAAAGACTCAACTACTTTAAACTACAAGAAAAGTAATAGCAGCACGAAAACCTTTTTATCTAAATTAGGTTCAAGTTTAATGCTTCCAATTTCGCTATTACCAATAGCAGCTTTATTTATTGGTTTTTCGTCGTTCTTTAATACAACCGAGGGAATAAGTGTTATTGGTAATGTCTTAAGCTCAATTGGGTTTGCTGTTATTTCAATCTTGCCAATTTTATTTGCAATCACAATCACAATTTCATTTTCAAAAAACAAAAACGCCCCTTTGTATGGTCTTATTTGTTATTTATTTTTTATTGCTTTTCAATCACAATTTATTACATTCGATAGTACAACTTCTGAATATAACGTTAGTGGTTTTTTTAGTCTATCAAGCTATTATTTTGTTGATATTTTTGGCCTTACCGTTTTAAACACATCTCTTTTTGGTGGAATTGTCATTGGGCTTGTTATTTCCTACATCGCAAACAAAAATGATAAGGTTGGATTAAATCTTTTATACCTAATTATGGTTGCAGTATTTTTTGCCTTTATTGTTTTATTGTTTTGACCTCCAATTTATTATGTAATGGAACAATGATTCAATTTAGTCAATGGAATTGGTTTTGGTATTAATACCTTTCTTTATGGTTTTATAAATAGATTGTTAGTCCCCTTTGGTCTTCATTCCCTATTGATTCCATTGGTAACATATTCTCCCGCCGGGGGCACACTTCTTATTAACGGAGATGTTGTCGCACAAGGAGATTCAGCAATATGATTATATTTATATGCAAACAATATTTCTTTTCAAGAAGCAATTAAACATTCAGGAGAAAGTTATTTTTATTTGGGTGATACTTATTTCTTAACTGAAGGCGTTGTTCCTGGTCAATACCAGCAAGGATTTTTACCAATTATGATTTTCGGTTTCCCTGCCGCAGGTTATGCAATGACAACAAAGGTGGAAAACAAAAAGGATAAGAGCATAATTATGCTTGCTGCTATTACTCCACTTTTGACAGGAATAACAGAACCATTTGAATATTTATTTATATTTATTGTTCCCTCCCTCTATTTTATTCATGCTCTTTTGACTGGTTTATCATTTGCAATTTTATCCTTAGCTCATACAACTGTTTTGATATCATCGGGTTGATTTGTTGATCTTATTTTATTTGGCCTTATTCCCTCATTACAGGGCAATCCCACTAGATGATGAGTAGTATTAGCAATTGGTCCCTTGTTCTCTTTTGCTTACTATATAAGCTTTAAAATGTTATTCAAGGAAGAACATTTTAAACAACTTTATTAGGAATTTATGAACTGAATATTTCTTCATAAAAAACCACATTAAAGGTGATATTCTATAATTAGTATGAAAACTAACAAAGAAAATCAAAAACAATATAAGAATTGTAAATCATGCGGAGCGCCGCTTGAAAATGACAGTAAAAAATTATCTGACAAAAATAAAGATGGAACATCAAAAGAAAAAGATGAAATTAAATCAAGAATGTATTGTTCACGTTGTTATGATATGGTAAATTTAAAGACTTAAATCTAATCTTGATGAAGTAATATTTATAATTATAATAAAATAATTTCATCATTGAAAAGATTACGAGATATTTAAAATAATTTTAACCCCAAAAATAAAAAACACTCCGTATAGTTGGGTGTTTTTAGTGCTTTTACATACGGTTCTATATACATCTTTTATATCGACTCAATGCAAAGCAATCCGAAAGTATATTATAAGGTTGATATAGAATAAATATCAAAAGGGGATAAAAATAAGGAAATGGAACATTTAGGTTATATATTTTCAGAATTTCTCGGAACTTTTATGTTGATTTTAATTGGTCTTGGCGTTAATGCTAATGTCTCATTAAAAAAAACTCACGGTAGTGGTTCTGGTTGAATTGTAATTACATGAGGATGATCAATGGGAGTGTTAATTGGCGCAACAGTAGCACTATATTCTGGTGGTCAATTAAATCCAGCGGTAACAATTGGCTTGTTAATGGCAAAACAATTAACGTTCGTTCAAGCTACCGAAGCAATAGTTGGGGAATTACTTGGTGCTTTTGTTGCTGCATCATTAATTGTCTTTTTGTACTGAAATCATTTTAAAGAAACAGATGATCAAGGTGCAATTGGAGGCACATTTTTTACTAGTCCCGCAATCGAAAGTCCAACGCATAATTTCTTTGCAGAAGTTTTTGGAACTTTCGTTTTAATGGGGGCAATTCTTGCTTCAATAATATTTAGTAATCAAGGGTCATTTATATTGTATGGACCGTTGTTTGCAGCACTAGCAGTGTTTGCAATCGGAATGTCATTAGGAGGGTTAACTGGTTACTCAATAAATCCAGCTCGTGATTTAATGCCGAGATTAACTCATCATTTAATGCCAATTCCAAATAAAGGGAGTTCAAATTGAAATTATTCTTGAGTTCCGATTATTGGTCCAATTGTTGGAGCATTATTTGCAGTAGCGGTTTCTTATCTTGGTCTTGCAATGGCAACCAATTTAGATTGAGAAACACTAGGTAATGGTAGCCAATGAGGACTAAATAGTGCTGGAATTTCACAAAATATAGGCTTAAGTTTATATAGTTTCAACATTTAATTAAGGGAGTAAAAGAAGAATGAATAACAAATATATTATTTCATTAGATTCAGGAACAACATCAGTACGAACTCTAATCGTTGATCGATTGTCTAATGTAAAATCAATTACACAAAAGGAATTTACACAGTATTTTCCTAAACCAGGATGGGTTGAACATGATGCGAACGAAATTTATGCAGCGCAATTTTCAACACTAATTCAAGCATTACAACAAAAAAACTTAGAAATAAAGGATATCGTTGCTTTGGCAATTACAAACCAAAGAGAAACTGTTGTTGTTTGAGATAAAGAAACAGGAATTCCAATTTACAACGCAATTGTTTGACAAGATCGAAGAACTGCTAAATATTGTGAAGAACTAAAAAAAGATCAAGCATTAGTTGAAAAGATTCAAAATAAAACAGGGCTGCTCCTTGATCCGTATTTTTCAGGAACTAAAATTAAATGAATTTTAGATAATGTTGAAGGAGCAAGATTAAAAGCAGAACAAGGTCAATTGCTTGCTGGGACGATTGATACTTGATTAATTTGAAAATTAACAGAAGGTAAAGTTCATGCAACAGATTATACAAATGCATCAAGAACGCTTCTTTTCAATATCAGAACTTTACAATGGGATGATGAGCTTATTGATTTGTTTGATATTCCCAAAATAATGCTTCCAGTTGTTAAAAACTCCGCAGATGATTTTGGGACAATAAGTGTTGGAATGGTTAACGGCATTAAAATAAGTTCAGCTATTGGTGATCAACAAGCAGCATTGTTTGGTCATCGAAGAAAACCAGGAGAATTAAAAGGAACTTACGGTACAGGTGCCTTTTTAATGTTAAATACTGGTGATAAAATTATTACTTCATCAAACGGATTGTTAACAACCATTGCTATTGGACTTAATAATAAAGTTAGTTATGCCCTAGAAGGATCAATTTATATTGCCGGTAATGCTTTAAAATGACTTAAAGAAGAATTACATCTTATTCAAGAATATGAGCAAATTGATTATTACCTATCTGGTGGAAATGACACCCAAGGCGCAATCGTTGTGCCCTATTTTGTTGGGGTTGGGGCACCATTTTGAAATTCAGAGGTTAGAGGAATCATCACCGGACTAACCCGTGGTGTTAAAAGAAAACATTTAATAAGAGCAACAGCACAATCAATAGCATTTCAAACAAAAGATATTTTTTCTAGTTTTGAAAAAGACTATGGAGAAAAAATTGTCAAAATGTCTGTTGATGGAGGAGTTGCTAATTCATCTGAGTTAATGCAATTTCAAGCAGATATTTTGGATACAAGATTATTTTTACCAAAATCTTCTGAAATCACTGCCTTGGGAACAGCGTATTTAGCTGGTCTTTGAAATGGATTTTGAAAGGATGAAAACGAACTAGATCAATTATTAGAGTTCAAAAATATTTTCTATCCGCTAATGACAGAAAAAGAGCAAATGAGAATATATTCAAAATGACAAAATGCTGTTAAATTAGCTTTAGAGTGAAAAGAAGTTTAATAAAAATTATTTAAAAATTCAAGGAGGAAATTTATAATGAAAAAAGAACGTGCAAATATTGCAATTATCGGTGGTGGCGTCATTGGGATAATTATCGCTGAATATTTTTTAAATCGTGGGATAAAGGATGTTTACATAGTTGAGAAAAATACAAAAATACTAAGAGAAACATCATCACATAATTCAGGATTAATTCATGGTGGTTTTGATGCAACACCAGGAACATTAAAAGCAAAATTTAATGTTGAAGGAAGACACATATTTGAAAGGGATTACTTTAAGGAAGGAATGCCTTTTGATTGAAAAAAAATTAGTTCAATCATTCTTGCATTTAATAGTGAAGATATTAAAGAGCTTGATAAATTATATGACCAAGGAATTGCTAACGGTTTAGAACCAAGTGAAATGCGAATTTTAGAGCGCGAAGAAATTTTGGCAATTGATCCAGGATTAAATCCCGATGTATTAAAAGCATTCATTTGTTATAGTTCAACAGTAATCGACCCAGTTGGGTTTGGTCTTTATCTTTATAAACGAGCATTAAAACATAATTTACATGTATTGCTAAATACTAAAATTAAAAAAATTGTTCAACGCAATGGCAATTTTATTTTGGAAACAAATAATGAAATAATTATTGAAGCAGATTTTGTAATAAATGCTGCTGGAGTTTGAGCAGAACACATTGCAAAAATGGTTGAGGAAAACCCCGATTTCAAAATTGATACTAGACGGGGACAATATCGAATTTTGGATCCATCGCAAGCTCATAAAGTTGGCGATAATGTTTACTTTTTAACTCCTTCAAAACATGGCAAAGGAGTTATTGTTGCCAAAATGTTTAGTGGTCAAGTTCTTGTTGGGCCAACAGCAGAAGACGGGGTTCCATTAAAAGATATTCAACTAACTACTCCAAAAAGTTTAGAACTAGTTAAAAAGATTGGAAACTATATCTTCCCTTCTTTGGATATGGATCGAACAGAAGAAACATTTGCTGGTTCTAGAGCAATTAATGTTACCAATCGTGATTTTCATATTGCAATGTCTAATTCAGCTCCCAATTTCTTACATGTTGCTGGAATGCAATCACCGGGGCTTTCGAGCGCTCCTGCAATTGCAAAATATGTTTTTGAATTACACAGTAAATATAAAATATAATTTAATAACAAAAACACAATGAAGGAATCTTCATTGTGTTTTTAATTTTATAAATTGTTAAATCGGGTTTGTAATCAAAATTTCCATTTTACCGTCAAATTTTGAATTGTTTAATTCATCATTAGTAAGAATTAAACTTTCAAAGGTTTTAACATCTTGGTCGTTAATTTTCCCTGAGCCCTTTATTACTGTAATTACTAAAAAGTAATTATCCCTTTTGAAGTTGTATGATGATTCTCCATCAACAATTCCTTTCAATAATCGGAACTTTTTGTTTTCAACTAATTGAGTTAATTTAAGATTTTTAGAATCATATATTTCTTTTTCAATTGGTCGTTTGTTTTCTTCAACTTTAATTACTTTTAAAGCTTTCTTTATATGTAATTCTCGTTTGTTGTCACTTTCATCTCAACGATTATAATCATATATACGATAAGTTATATCGGAAGGTTGTTGAATTTCATAAACTAGAGTTCCGCTTTTAATTGCATGTACTGTTCCAGGTTCAATATTAAAAACATCGCCATTGTTAACTGTAACAGTTTTTATAATTTCACCAATCTTATTTGCTTTCACCTTTAGTTTAAATTCTTTTTTAGAATTAACAGTTGTTCCAATTATTATTTCATGCTCTTTATTTGCCTTTAGAATATATCATGATTCTAGTTTGCCATTCGGGAAATGACTTAGTCATTTTGCCTGTCAATCATTTGGATGAACTTGAATTGATAAATCTTCATTTGCATCAATAATTTTAATCAATAATGGAAAATTAATAGATTTATAGTGACCAAATAAACTACCATTCGATTTGTAAAGTTCGTTTAGACCAATTTCAAATCCATCAATATGACTTTCAATATGACTTTCACTTCCTTCATATCCAGAAGCAATTCAAGCTTCTCCGATATTAGTGAAATTACTTTTTTCCTTATTTACATTAAAAATTTTGATAAGTTCTTTTCCACCTCATTTTGTTTCTTTATATTTTGGTATTAATTTCAATATCATAGTTTTCTCGCACACTCATTTTCTTTATATTTAATAATATTTTATCATTTTTTATTTATCTAATTGAATATTATCTCTCGCCCATATACAAGTAAATAGATATGCAAGAACTGTTGATATTCGAAGAATATAATTATTTTGGAGGGTAGAAATGGGAAAAAACAAAACATTAACAAGTGAAGAATTAGTTTTCACCGCTAGTCTTAGCAATAAGAATGAAGTTTTCATGTTTATTGCTAATCAACTATTGAAACAGAATTATGTTTCGAGTGAAGAATTAGTTTTTAATAGTTTAAATGAACGCGAGCAAGAAATGTCAACTGGACTTAGCGGCGGCATAGCGATTCCTCATGGAATGATTGATAGTCTTTCGGAGCCAAAAATCGTTGTAATTAGAACATTAGAACCAATTAATTGAAATTCATTAGATAATAAACCAGTCAATTTAATTATTGCGATTTTGGTTCCTAAAGATATTTCAGGAAGAAAAGATCATTTTGAAATATTAACAAGATTATCAGAAAGTCTAATTAAAAAAGAAGTTAGAAATAATCTTTTAACATTACCGGCAAAAGAAGTTGCTCATTATATTAATAATCAATTAATTAAAAAAGATGAGGTGTTAGAAGAAGTAAATTTAAATATTGATAACCAAGACACAATAGGAAAACCAAAAAAACAAATTAGAGTGGTTGGGGTTACTACTTGTGTGACTGGAGTTGCTCATACTTTTATGGCTGCAAAATCTTTAGAAGTAGAAGGTAAAAAAAGAGGGTGAATTGTCCACATTGAAAAACAAGGACAAATGACAAAAGACCTTTTGAATGAGCAAGATATTATTGATGCTGATTTTGTAATTATTGCAAAATCTAAAGGAATTGATCAACCCGAAAGATTTAATGGTAAATTGGTTTATGAAACTGATGTTGCACAACCAATAACTAATGCGGCAAAAGCTTTTGATGAGATGCTAGAAGGGGCAACGATTCAAGCTGGTGATTCATCATCATCAACAAGTAAAGTAACCGCAAGAGGAAAAGGTCAAAAAGAAAAACCAATGCAACATTTATTGACTGGAATTTCTTATATGATTCCTTATATTGCAATGGCAGGAATAACATTAGGGTTAACTACCGCTTTTGGTTTTTCCGTTCAAGATGATGGTACTTTTGGACCTAATAGTCCAATTGCCTATGCTTTTAATACATTGGCAGGAATGGCCTTTACATTATATATTCCAATCCTAGCAATGTTTATTGCCTATTCAATTTCCGGAAGAAAAGCAATGGCTCCAGCAGCTATTTTAGCTTTAACATTGAATGTTGCTCCGATGGATGTCACAATAGGCGGAACTGATTATTTGGGAGTTTCCCCGTTTTTTAATTGGCAGACATTAAGTTTCTCTGGTTTTGAACATTCGACATCCCTTGGATTTTTAGGAGCAGTAGCTTCTGGGTACATGATTGGTTATGGAATTAGATATACAACAGTTTATACTGATAAAATTGATATTCAAGCCTTTCAAACAATTTTACCCTTATTATTAATTCCATTATTTTGAACAATAGTTCCTTGATTGTTTATGGCCTTTTTTGGTTATCTACCATTATATTGATTTGGAGTTGGAATGGGCGCATTTGTTGAAATTTTAATTGATGCTAATTTACTATGAATTGCTGGAGGATTAATGGGAGCAATGATTTGTTTCGATCTTGGTGGACCAGTAAACAAAATTGCGATGGCGATTGGAGTTGCTTTTCTTACTACTAATCCTAGTCATCCTGAGATTAATGGAATTTGTGCGCTAGCAGTAGCAGTTCCGCCAACAGTACTAATGTTTTCAATGTTTTTTCACAAATTTACTTCATTAAAAATGGATGAAGATGACATGACCGCAGCTGGAACTGCTTCGATTATGGGATTTTTTGGAATCACGGAAGGGGCAATTCCTTTTGCTGCTAAAGAACCTAAAAAATGAATGCCATCATTTATTATTGCAGGAGCAGTTGGGGGAATTTTAATGTCTTTCACCGGCATTGGCGATAATGTTGCCATGTGAGGTGGCCCAATAATATGAGTTGCCGGTGGTTTTAGTAATACTAATGTTAATGCTCAAGCTTCGAATTGAGGTTATACTGCAATTTACTTTATTCCATTATTAGTAGCAGGATTTACTGGATTCATCGTTGCTTCATTACTTGATTTTATTTATAGTGATAAATTTGTTGATTCAAAAATTGCTAAAAGTTGACATGCGCATTGATCAGCAATTAATAAAATTGTTAAGGAGAAAATGCACCCAACTAAAAGTGATTTAGGAAAGAATGAAATTGACCGTGTTGATCTTGAACAGGTTTTGGAAGATTCCTGGTTGTCTAAATAATTAATTAGAACAAGATATTTAAAAACAAAAAACAACTAAGCATAATTGGTTGTTTTTTATTTTTCAGTTTAGTGTTCATTAATATTGCTGTTCATCATTTAGTGTAATACAACCTATTATTTTTTTAAATATTTTTTATTAATTATGATATATTTAATACGGTATCAATTTACCTATTTAAAACACACAAACGAGTGGCAAAATGTAAGTTGTAACCAATAAGCTTATTGAGGTAATTTATTGGAAAATAAATTAGATTATAAATAGATTTATCTATTTATATAGAAAGGAATGAACCTTATATGGATAATAAGGCAATCAAAATTAACCTTAAATCTTACGATGCAAATCTGATTGATAAATCAGCCGCTAAGATTGTCGAGGTTGCAAAAAAAACAGGTGCAGAAATCTATGGACCTGTTCCACTTCCTACGAAAAGGGAAGTTTTTACTGTTTTAAGATCAGTTCATGTTAATAAAAAATCACGTGAACAATTTGAACTTAGAACACATAAAAGATTAATCGGAATTACGAAAACAACACCAGAAACAATGGACAAACTAAATCGTATTACATTACCTACAGGAGTTTCAATTAAAATTAAACTTTAATTGAGAGTGAAAGAGATAATGAAGGGTATTTTAGGGCGTAAAGCCGGAATGACAACTGCTTTTAGCGAAGCAGGACATGCAATTCCAGTTACTGTGGTTGAAGTAAAACCAAACACTGTTTTACAAGTTAAAACAAAAGCAGCTAACGGATATGTCGCTACTCAACTTGGAGTAGAAGACAAAAAAGAACAGCGAGCAACAAAAGCTGAATTAGGGAATGCTAAAAAAGCAAACACAACAGCAAAATATTTTATTAGAGAAATTAGAGACATGGGTGGTTATGACATTGGTCAAACTATCGATGCTTCGATTTTTACAGCGGGTGAATTAGTTGATGTTACTGGAATTTCTAAAGGAAAAGGATTCCAAGGAGCAATCAAAAGACATAATCAATCTCGTGGTCCAATGGGACATGGTTCAAAATCACACCGTGTTACTGGTTCATTAGGTGATATTCGAGGAACTGTTAAAAAAACTAAGAAGATGCCAGGGCACATGGGAACTGACCAAGTGACTATGCAAAACTTAGAAATTATTGCAGCTGATGTTGCAAATAATGTTTTATTAATTAGAGGATCAATTCCTGGTCCAGCAAAAGGTTTCGTTTGAGTACGAGAAGCTAATAAGGGTCAAGGTAAATCTACCAAGCAACCTGTTAAATTGGTTAACGTTCAAGAAGAAACAATTAAAAACAAATTAATTGAGCAAGGTCATAAAGTTGGAGCTTTATTAAATTCAACAATGCAAATTGAAGAAATGAAACAAGTTCTTGCAGATGCAACTATTGCACATGACAAGCAACAAGTAGAGCATGAAGCAATGCTTATTGAAGCTAAAAAAATAGGAATCACTAATTATAAAAAACTTTCTTCTGCTGATTTAAAATCATCAATTGAAAAGACAAATATTGCACTTGCTAGAAAAGCAGCAAAAGCAAATGAAGGGAATAAATAATGGCAAAATTAGATATTGTTAATGTACTTGGAAAAAAACTTTCAACTATTGATATTGCAGATGAAGTTTTTGCTATTAAACCCCATAATCAAGCAATGTTTGATTTGGTGCTTGCAGAACGTGCTTCACTACGACAAGGAACACATTCGACTAAAACTAGAACAGAAGTTTCTGGTGGGGGACGAAAACCTTGAAAACAAAAAGGAACTGGTCGTGCGCGACAAGGTTCAATTAGATCACCACAATGACGTGGTGGGGGAGTGGTTTTTGGACCAACTCCAGAACGAAATTATTCGTTAAAGATTAATCGTAAAGTTAAAAAATTAGCGTTAAAATCTGGATGAAGTTACAAATTTAGTAAAGATCAACTATATATTGTTGATAATATGGAATTTCAATCACCAGTAACAAAAGACTTTAAAAAGCTTTTAGAAAATTTGCAAATTAACAAAAAGAAAGTTCTACTACTCTTAAGTGATAATCAAAAAGATTACAACACTTATTTGTCAGCAAGAAATATTAGCAACGTTGTTGTTTATTTCCCAAGAACTGTGCTTTTAGATGATATTTTAAATGCTGATGCAATTTTAATGCAAGAAGACTCATTAAGATTAATTGAAGGGGGACTTAAATAATGAATATAAATGATATTATTATTCGGCCAATTATTACCGAAAAAAGTTCCAACGCAATGGGACAAAATGTTTATACATTTGAAGTTTCTAAAAAGGCAACTAAAACAGATATTAAACGAGCAGTCGAATCTATTTTTGCTAAATCAGGAGCTAAAGTTAATAAAGTAAGAATTATGAACATTTCAAAAAAACCAAAGCGACTTGGTAAATTTGATGGTTATAAAAAAGGATATAAAAAAGCAATGGTTTATCTTTCAACTGGTTCTATTCCAATTTATGGATCTGAATCTGTTGAAAATACAAATCCTGATGCTAAACCTAAAAAAACAATTAAGATTATTAATACTGAAAAAATAATGAAAGAAGCAGAGGACAACAAATAATTATGGCAATTAAAAAGTATAATCCAACCTCTCCAGGACGAAGAAATTCTTCGGTCACTGATTATAAAGCAGTTTTAACAACTGATAAACCTGAAAAATCATTATTACAAACACTTCCAAAAAGTAGCGGAAGAAATAATACTGGTTCAATAACAGTTCGTCATAAGGGTGGCGGAGTTAAAAAAAGATATCGAATTATTGATTTTAAACGTGATAAGTTCGATATCCCCGGTAAAGTAGCAACAATTGAATATGATCCAAACCGTTCAGCTTTTATTTCTTTAATTAACTATGCAGATGGTGAAAAAAGATATATTATTGCAACGAACAAAATGGAAGTTGGTCAAGAAATTATTTCAGGACCAAAAGCACCAATTAAAGATGGTAATAGTTTACCACTTGAATTAATTCCTGAAGGAACATTTATTCATAATATTGAATTAAAACCTAAAGCAGGTGCAGAATTAGTTCGTTCAGCTGGGACTTCAGCACAAAGATTAGGTATGGATGAAACTAATCGTTACGTTATTGTTAAATTAGCTTCTGGCGAGATGAGAAAAATCTTAAAAGAAAACTTAGCAACAATTGGAACAATTTCAAATCCTTCGCATAATCTAGTACGATGAGGAAAAGCTGGTCGAAAACGTTATCAAGGAATTAGACCAACAGTTCGTGGTTCAGTAATGAATCCTAATGATCACCCACATGGTGGTGGAGAAGGTAAATCGCCAATCGGTCGTCCTTCACCAATGACGCCTTGAGGGAAAAAAGCACTTGGTGTAAAAACTAGAAACAAGAAAAAACATTCAAATAAATACATTGTTAGAACAAGAAAAGGAAATAGTAAGTAGGTATAAATTATGACAAGATCACTTAAAAAAGGGCCATTTATTGATGACCATTTAGCTAAAAAAGTTCAAAAACATATTGATGAAAAGTCAAAAAGACCAATCAAAACATGATCAAGACGATCAACTATTTTTCCTAACTTTGTTGGTATAACTTTTCAAGTTCATAACGGTAAAGATTTTATTAATGTTTATGTTCTTGAAGACATGGTTGGACACAAGTTGGGCGA
Source organism: Mycoplasmataceae bacterium (assembly GCA_013139135.1). Lineage (GTDB taxonomy): Bacteria > Bacillota_I > Bacilli_A > Mycoplasmatales > Hepatoplasmataceae > Tyloplasma. The sequence continues at coordinate 42,762 of WTBJ01000007.1, forward strand.
ATTCGCCCCAACTAGACGTTTTACTGGCCATGGTGAAAATAAAAAAAAGGGAAAGAAATAGGGGTAATTAAATGGAAGCAAAATCTACTGCCAAAATTGTTCGTGTTTCTTCACAAAAAGCGAACTTAGTTGCTGAATTAATTCGAAATAAACCAATCGAAGATGCAATTGCACTTCTTGAAAATTCAATTACTAAATCAGCACCACTGATTTTAAAAGTATTAAATTCAGCAGTTGCTAATGCAACTGAAAACCACGGAATGTTAACTGAAAATCTCTATGTTTTAGAGGTATATGCAACAGAAGGTCCAACAATGAAACGTTTTCGAGCGCGAGCCAAAGGGCGAGCAGATCAAAAACTAAAACGAACTTCGCATATTACAGTTAAAGTTTCAGATGAAAAAAGAGGAGTTAAAAACTAATGGGTCAAAAATCATCACCAACAGGATTACGATTAGGGATTGTTAAAGATTGACAATCTAAATACTTCGCGTCATCAAATAAAGAATGATCAGCTTGAATTGTTCAAGATAAAAAGATTCGAAAACATCTTGTTAAATATAACAAGGAATATGCAATCGGAACTGTAATTATTGAACGAGTTAAAAAAGAAATCAATATCAAAATTAGAACTGCAAAAGTTGGAGCGGTATTGGGACAAGAAGGTTCAAATATTAAAAAATGAGAACTTGAACTTGCAAAGATAATTAAAGATAAAAATTACAAAATCAGAATTAATGTTGAAGAAATTAAAAATCCTGATTTAGATGCTAACGTAATTGCAAACGAAATTGCTGTTGCTTTAGAAAGTCGTATGTCATTTAGAATTGCTCAAAAAAGAGTAATTCGAAGAGTTATGAGATCTGGAGCAAAAGGAATTAAGACGCAAGTATCGGGCCGATTAAACGGAGTTGATATGGCAAGAACTGAAGGATATTCTGAAGGAGTAGTTCCACTACAAACCTTTAGAAATGATATTGATTATGCCATTGCTGAAGCTCACACTACATATGGAGTGCTTGGAGTTAAAGTATGAATTTCTCGTGGAGAAGTTTTAAAAGGACAAGAATTAAAAGAACCTAGTGCGCCAAAACGTCGTGAATTTAAACCACGAGGACAACGTCCTGATTATAATAAAAAGCCTAGTTCAACAACTCAAGGTAATAATAATGCGAAAGGGAATAAGTAATGTTAAGTCCAAAGACAGTTAAATATCGAAAACCACATAATATTTCTTATGAAGGACCAGCAAAAAGAGGAACAAAAGTTTCTTTTGGTGAATTTGGTTTGATGGCGCTTGAAGGTAACTATGTTACAGCAAGACAAATTGAAGCAACCCGAATTGCAATCACAAGATATTTAAAACGTAATGGTAAGTTATGAATAAGAATTTTTCCCAGCTTACCAAGAACAAAAAAACCACTTGAAGTGCGAATGGGAAAAGGTAAAGGGTCTGTTGACCATTATGCCGCTGTTGTTAAAAGAGGTATGATTCTTTTTGAATTAGCTGATGTAACAGAAGAAGATGCAAGAGAAGCGATGCGTCTTGGAATGCATAAATTACCAATTAAAGCTAAATTTGTAATTAAAGGAGAAGAGCCAAATGTATAAAATGACAGAATTACGATCTAAATCTAGATCTGAATTATTACAATTAATTTCTGAATTAAAGGGTAAATTACTTGCTTTAAGATTTGAAAATGCAACTGGCCAATTAACAGAAACTCATTTAATTAGAAATACAAAACAAGATATCGCAAGAATCTTTACTGTGATTAAAGAACAGGAAAAAGGAATTGTTATTAAAGAAGAAATTCCCACTCCTATAAAATCAAAAAAACAAGTTAAAAAAGAAATCAAAAAAGAAAAGGAATTAGATTAATATGGAACGAACTACGTCAAGAAAAACCTATAAAGGTAAAGTCGTTTCTGCAGCAGCAGACAAGACTATTACTGTTCAAATTGATACTTATCGAGCACATAAGCTTTATGGTAAGCGAGTTAAATATTCAAAAAAATTCCTTGTCCATGATGAAAACAATAGTGCCAAAATTGGTGATATTGTTGCAATTGCCCAAACACGACCATATTCAAAACGAAAAACTTTTCGTCTTGTTGAAATTAAGGAAACTAAATAATGTTACAACAAGAATCAAGAGCACTAGTTGCGGATAATTCTGGCGCTAAAGAAATTTTAATTATTAGAAACCTTGGTGGATCTAAAAAGAAATTTTCTTACATTGGTGATGTTGTTGTTTGTTCAGTTAAAAAAGCTCAACCAAACAATGCAATCAAAAAAGGTCAAATTGTAAAAGCCGTTGTAGTTAGAACTAAAAAAGGTGTTTCAAGAAAAACTGGTGAAGTAGTTAAATTTGATGACAATGCTGTTGTCTTAATTAATGATAAAAAAGAACCACGTGGAACTCGTATTTTTGGTCCTGTTGCAAGAGAGTTAAGAGAAAAAGGTTATACTAAAATCGTTTCTCTTGCTCAGGAAGTATTATAGGGAGATAATTATGAGAATTAAAGTTGGAGATAACGTAATAATTATTGCCGGAAAAGAAAAAGGAAAATTAGGGGTAGTTGCAAAAATTATCCCTGAAGAAAACCGTGTTGTTGTTGATGGGATTAACATGTTAACTAAACATGTTAAACCAACACAACAAAATCCAGAAGGTGGAATTGAAAAAATTGAAGGACCAATTGCTGTATCTAATGTAATGTTAAATATTGGTGATAGTAAAGATATTAAAAAAGCTAAAGAGACAAAAACAAAATTTAGCGTCAAGACTAACCAAAATGGTAAAAAGCAAAAAATTAGAATCGCTAAAAAGACAGGAGAGGAAATATAATGATTAATTCAAGATTATATGATAGATACATTAAAGAAATTAAACCTGAATTGTATAAAGAATTACATTTAAAATCAATCATGCAAGTTCCTAAACTGGAAAAAATAGTAGTTAATATGGGACTTGGAAAAGCAGTTAATGATAAATCTATCGTTACTGACGCTGTTGCAGAATTAACAAGAATTACCGGACAAAAGGCAACTACAACATATGCTAAGGCATCAAACGCCTCTTTTAAGTTAAGAGCGGGAATGCCAATCGGTGTTAAAGTTACACTTCGTGGAGAGAAAATGTATGCGTTTTTAGATAAACTAATTACAATTGGACTTCCAAGAATTAGAGACTTTAGAGGGGTAAAACCAAAAGCATTTGATGGAAGAGGAAATTATACTTTAGGAATTTCTGAATATATTATTTTTCCTGAAATTGATTTGGATAAAGTTCGTTCAATGAAAGGTGCTGATATTACAATCGTAACTTCAGCAAAAACAAATGAGCAAGCTTACGCACTATTGAAAAAAATCGGAATGCCCTTTAAAGATATGATTAAAAGTAGTGAACGAGAGGAAAATATAAATGGCTAAAAAAGCACAAGTAATGAAGCAGAAAAGACATCAAAAGTTTTCTGCTCGTGAATACAATCGTTGTAATATATGCGGGCGACCACATGCATATATTCGTAAATACGGAATTTGTCGAATTTGTTTTAGAGAAATGGCAAATAAGGGTGAAATCCCAGGAGTTACTAAGTCTTCTTGATAAGAAGCTAGGAGAAGGAAAAATTATATGATTAATGATCCAATCGCTGATCTTCTAACAAGAGTTAGAAACGCAAATTTAAGAAAGTTAAAATCACTAACTGCCCCTCATTCACAAGTCAAAGAAGATATTACAAAAATACTTCTTGATGAGGGATACATCTTAGACTTTAAAGTCCAAGGTGAAGGTGTAAATAAAGAAATATTAATTTATTTAAAATATAAAGGTACACAAAAAGTTATCACTGGATTGAAAAGAATTTCAAAACCAGGTCTTAGAGTTTATCAGCCAGCTGATAAACTACCCCGAGTTTTAAATGGCTTTGGAACAGCAATTATTTCAACGTCTAAGGGAATAATGACTGCTGATAAAGCAAGAAAAGCAAAACTTGGTGGCGAGGTAATGGCCTTTGTTTGATAGGGAGATGTTATGAGTAAAGTAGGACGTAGAGAAATAGCAATCCCTCAAGAAGTTGAAGTTATCATTAATGGTAATGATGTAACAATCAAGGGACCAAAAGGAGAACTGAAAAAAACGTTTTCCCCTTTATTAATAATTACGGTTGTTAATGATAAATTAAAAGTTGAACGAAAAAACGAAATCAAGCAGACAAAAATGTTGCATGGAACAACTAATTCATTATTGTCTGGAATGGTTGATGGAGTTACAAAAGGATTTGAAAAAGAATTACAAATCGTTGGTGTTGGTTATAGAGTTGAGAAAAAAGACGGCAAGTTAGTTTTCTCATTAGGACTTTCACATAAAATTGAATTAGAAGTTCCATCAAATTTAGTTATTGAAGTAATTAGTCAAACTGAATTAAAAATTAGCGGAATTGACAAACAACAAGTTGGTGAATTTGCTGCTAAAATTAGAGGATTTAGAAAACCAGAACCATATGGTGGAAAAGGAATCCGTTATAAAGGTGAATATATTCGTCGAAAAGCAGGGAAGGCAGGACAAAAATAATGGCACATAAAACTAAGAATGAAAAACGTAAGTTTAAACACCAAAGAATTAGAAAAGACATTATCGGAACACCTTCGCGTCCAAGATTAAACATCTATAAATCAAATACTGGGATCTATGCTCAATTAATTGATGATGTTAATGGAAAAACAATCGCTTCAGTATCGTCTTTAACTTTAAAGTTAAGTCCAAACAATATTGAAAATGCAAGTAAAGTTGGAATTGAACTTGGTAAATTAGCCAATAAAATTCAAGTCACTGAAATTGTCTTTGATCGTGGTGGATATATTTACCATGGTAAAGTCAAAGCACTTGCTGACGGTGTTCGACAAGAAGGGATTAAATTTTAGGAATTACTTATGATTGAAAATAAAGAAATGAGCCTAAAGGCTAAAAACCCAGCAAAACGAAATGATTATAAAGGTCAAAATTCAACACCAAAACCGGCTAAGAATCCCGTTAATGCTAACGGTGATATTGCTAAGGAATTTTTACCAGAAAATTATAATCCTTTTGCAAGACCAGTAAATCCACGATTTGCAAATAGAAGACCTTCTGAATTTGAAGAACGAGTTTTACAAATCAAACGTGTTATTAAGGTTACAAAAGGTGGACGAAGATTTAAATTCTCTGCTTTAGTTGTTATCGGAGATAAAAAAGGTCGTGTTGGTTATGCAATTGGAAAACATATTGAAGTTCCAGAAGCAATTAAAAAAGCAGCTAAACAAGCACGAAAAAATATGTATGAAGTTAAAATCGTTGGGGAACAAAAAACAATCCCTCATGAAGCAATAGGGCACCATGGAGCAGCTAGAGTTATGCTTAAGCCAGCTCAAGAAGGAAAAGGAATCATCTCTTCTGATGTGATTCGTGCTGTTGTTGAATTGGCTGGATATCATAATATTTATTCAAAAAATTTAGGAACAAACAATCCTCATAATGTTGTTATTGCAACTATCGATGCTTTAAAACAAATTCGTACCGGCGAAGAAATTAAAGAATTAAGAAAAAAAGGAAGAAAATAGGGCGACAAAATGGAATTACATAACATGAAGCCAACTCCTGGTTCAAGATCAAAGAAAAAAAGAGTTGGTCGTGGTGATAAAACCGCTGGACGAGGAGAAAATGGGCAAAAATCTCGAGCTGGATATTCTAAGAAAATCGGGTTCGAAGGTGGACAAAATCCCCTATACCTAAGACTACCTAAACGTGGTTTTAATAATGTTAATCGAAAAGAATATGATGTTTTAAATATTGGTGAACTAAATGAATTAAATTTTAGTGAAATTAATTTAGAAACATTAAAAAAAGCTAAAGTGATTAAAAATAGTGTTAAATTATTAAAAATCCTTGGTGATGGTGAATTAACTAAAGCAATTAATGTTAAGGCGGGTAAAGTTTCTCAAACAGCTAAAGAAGCTATTGAAAAAGCTGGCGGAACAGTCATTGAAACTGATAGATAATTATTCATAATTATCAAATAATAAAATTAAAAAACTATCCAAGTAGGATAGTTTTTTTAATTAACTAAATATTTATTACTTATTTATGTCATTATTCATTTTAATTAATATAATTAAAATAGACATGAAAAATACACTTATTATTTTAGGACATCCAAATATAAAACAATCAAATGCAACAAAGGCTATTATGGACAATTTTAGCAGCGAGAAGGAAATTAAAATAGTTGATCTTTATAAGCAGTATTCTAATTTTCAAATTGATATAAAAAAAGAACAAAAAAATTTATTAGAAGCAAAAAACATCATTTTTGTTTTCCCAATTTATTGATGAAGTTGTCCACCACTAGTTAAGAAATATATTGATGATGTAATTACATGGGAATTTGCTTATGGAACCGATGATTCTCATTACAAACTTACAGGTAAAAATTCATTCTTTATTACTTCAACAGGTTCACCGAAAGAATCTTATACTAAAAAAGGGGACGCTGGGCACTCATTGGATGAATATTTTTTACCAATCCGAAGAACCTTCTCAGAATTTACAAGAATGAATTTTAAAGGGCAATACAACAACTATAATGCCAAAGGAGTTGGTCCTTTTGCTGATTTAGTTAAACTAAAGGCAAATGCTGTTGATATTGTTTATAAGGTTAAAAAACAGTTATAAGAACTTAAATAAAAAAGCGCTAATTAATTAGCGCTTTTTAACGATTATTTTCCTGTCATATTTTAACTTTTTTTGAACTTAAAATATGAACCAGCTCCAATCAAAATTACAATAAATAAACCAATTGCAATCAAACTAATATACAACATTGGCGATGAGTTATTATCAATCGTTGGGTTTGCAAAATTGTCTGAATCTAGGCTAAATTCACTAAGGTCACTAAACAAAACTTGTCCATCGCTATCTACAACTTCATAAACAACATTATAATCACCGTTGTAGATTTCATCATTTTGTACTAAATATTGTTGTTCAAAATAGTCTGGAGTAATTTCATAAGTAACTATTAAATCGTTTGTTTCTACTTTATTTTGTGCGTTTGAATTTGGCAAGTTTAAAATGTCTTTTTCGGTATAAACTTCAATTCC
>WTBJ01000048.1 GCA_013139135.1 Mycoplasmataceae bacterium
AAACTTGTTTAATTTGTCATTAAATTACGAAAGGTTGAACTATTAACTGAAACCGCCACGTGCGAGAGCATGCGTGGTGGTGTGAGAGGACGGAGGAGTAATCCTCCTACCTACTCGATTGTTTAAAACAAATCGAAAAGTTTTAATATTATATTATCTTCATGACTCATTAAAAAAAAATTGAATTATGAGAAAAAGTTTAAAGTACCTATTATTACCTTTATTGTCAATTATATTAGTTAATTGCGATGAAGAAGAACCTGTGAAACCAATAGAAGTTGAAACAGGTGTAGTTATAAGTGTTGATTATGAATCAGCGATTGTTACAGGTGGAATTATTGAATTCGGCAAAGGTATTGATGCTTTTGGTCATTGCTGGTCTACTAACCCTATTCCTTCAATTAATGATGAAAAAACTACTGTAAGTATTGAAGTAGGTGGCGATTTTCAAAGCGAAATCACTGGGTTAATAAAAGAAGAAAAGTATTATTTTCGATCTTATGCTTTAAATGAAGACGAGATAGTTTATGGGCAGATTAAAGAATTTATTACAACTATTAATACTTTAAAGATAGGTCTTGTTGCTTTTTATCCATTTGATGGAAACGCTAATGATTATAGTGACAATAACAATCATTCAACAAATTATGGAGCCGAATTAACTACAGACAGATTTGGAAATGAAAACTCCGCTTACGAATTTGATGGCTTAAATGATTATATGCAATTAGCAAATACATTAGATATAACTGAAGGTTTAACTTTTTCATTTTGGATAAATAGTAATGGAATTCAAGACGGAGAAAATAATGGTACAGTGATTTGTAAATATAACATGGCTTATGATTATCACTGTTTTTCAATTGGAACTCATAATAATTTAGTTGGACACTCATTATTAGGTAATTTTTATGCATCTCAGTATAATACAGATTATAGAGACTGTGCTTGGTCTAATATGATGACTGTTGATGATATCCCATCACAATGGGATTCTAATAAATTTGATTTAATAAATCCAATGGAATTACCATTAAATAATTGGGTGTTTTGCACAATAAACGTAACAGATACCGAAGTTCAAGCATGGATTAATGGAGTTTTAACTGTTAAAAAGGAAAGAGAATATACAACATATTATAATTCAGAAAATGAACCAACTTATATTGGCAATAATTTATTAGGAGGGGAAGGAAGTAATAATCATTTTTATGGGTCATTAGATGAGTTACGAGTATACAATCGAGCATTAACAGAAAATGAAATCCAAGAATTATATCACGAAGGAGGTTGGAATAACTAAATAAAGCTATTTAAAAGATTTTCAATTAAGCAATAATCTTTTTTATCATAAAACTATTAAGGGAGTTCAAAACGAACTCCCTTTTTTGTTTAAAAAATTCGTAAAAAATAAAAATATATTATCTTCAAGACTTATTTAAAAAAAAAATTGAATTATGAGAAAAAGTTTAAAGTATTTATTATTATTTTCTTTATTGTCAGTTTTATTAGTTAATTGCGATGAAGAAGAATCTTTGAAACCAATCGAAGTTGAAACAGGTGTAGTTATAAGTGTTGATTATGAATCAGCGACTGTTACAGGTGAAATTATTGAATTCGGCAAAGGTATAGAAGCTTTTGGTCATTGTTGGTCTACTAACCCTATTCCTTCAGTTAGTGATGAAAAAACTACTGTAATTGTTGAAGTAGACGGCAATTTTCAAAGTGAAATCACCGGGTTGATAGAAGAAGAAAAGTATTATTATCGTTCTTATGCTTTAAATGAAGACGAGGTAGTTTATGGGCAGATTAAAGAATTTATTACAACAGTTAATACTTTAAAGATAGGTCTTGTTGCTTTTTATCCATTTGATGGAAATGTTAATGATTATAGCGGAAATGAAAATAATGCTGCTAATTATGGAGCTGAATTAACAACTGATAGATTTGGGATTTTAAATTCAGCTTATAGCTTTGATGGATCAAATGATTATATGAGTATTGATCATACTGAAGACTTAAACTTTGATTCTTATCTTAATAGTTATACTATATCCCTTTGGGTAAAGGGATATTCTGAAAATATAGAGACTAGTAGAATAATTGTGAAGTGGAATGAATTAATACAAACCCCTTATCCATTTTTTATTGGAGCCACCTCAACAGATTGTCTTATTAGAATACATGACATACCAAATAGCAATACTGGTACAGATTGTGGAAATATATGGGATGAATCTTGGCAACATATTATCTTAGTAGTTAACGTGGATAACGGATTTATGGATAGTTATATAAATAATATTATAATTGGAAGCTCTTCTATAAGTTCTTTTGTTTCTACGGCAAATGAAGAAGATGTTTTTATTGGAGGCACTCCAATTGTTGACAGGTATTTCAATGGCTATATTGATGATATTAGAATATACAATAAAGCCTTAACAGAAGATGAAATTCAAGCTCTTTACCATGAAGATGGTTGGGACTTGTAAGAATTTTAGAAAATTGACTAGTCCTAAATAAGCGTTACAGATTTATTGGACTAAAATTAATAAATTTTCAGACCGTATCAAAGCTAGCTTTGATACGGTTTATTTTTTTATAGTCTTTAATTTTCAACTTACTTTGTTTATGCATTTGAACAGGAGTTTTCATATTGCATGACCAATGGGGTCTTTCGTTATTATATATTTCTATACTTTCTTTTACCACCTTTTTCATTATTGGTAGTTTAACATTATACTCCTCCAGCATAAACTCTTGTTTTAA
>WTBJ01000018.1 GCA_013139135.1 Mycoplasmataceae bacterium
TAATTGATATTGAACCATTAATATTTAAATTGGATGTATTAAAAGATGGGTTAAACAAATTTATTTCGTCCACAGTAATACTAAATAATTCATTATTAGGGGTCCCTCCATTATAATCAGAATAATAGCGCAATATATCATTTGGAGAATCGTATTGAAAACAACTCTCATTATCTTGTCCAAATCTCAATAATGAAGATTTTAATATATTTGCATCAAACAAACCATTATGGGTGACATCATTATTGCACGTATTATAATTTAATATATCACACGAAACCGAATTTGTCCCAATAATATTTAATCCTTGAATAGTTGATGAGGAAGTGATAGAACTATTGTTAGATATTGAACCATCAAATATACATCCCTCTGAGTTAATATTAATTCTATCGATATTATTATATTTAATAATAAGAGGAGATGATTGTCCACTATCAAGTATTAATGTTTCGACTATCGGAGTATTAAACGATGATGTAATACCGATATTATTAAAATACCCATTATCGAATCTTGAAGTATTACTACCAATATTTACAATTCCACTTGGTAATATATTTTTAAACATTGTTATTTCATTTGAATTATATCTAATTATTTCATTTGAATTGTGATGAAAACCCAACGATGATGTTTGGTTTTCAATTGAAAAATCACCAATTATAATATCTCCAGTTTTAATATCTAAATTACCAGTTTCTAGCGAACTAACTGTTTGATTGATGATAAACACTTCATTTTTTTCAATTTCAATAATTACACTGTTATCACCTTCATTGTAAAAGACATTATCATTTACATTGTTTCTATCACCTTTTAGTGATTGAGGGTTATAATATTTGAGTCCATTCATATATATTAGTTTATATTTTTTATTTGTTATAATATATGTTTTTATATATTAATTCGAAAGACAATGTTAATACCGCTTCTAATGATATCATGATTAAAATTGATCATGATATTAAAGGTAATAAAATTCATTTAATTGATGCTATTATTCCTAGGTCAGATTATAATTTAACTGATTATAATTCCAATTTCATATTATACGAATCTGAATCACCATATATCGATTCTGAGAGAACTCAAATAAAAATAACAAATGGATCATATAATATTCAAACATTGACCAATCAAATCCAAGAAACACTTAACACATTATCAAAAAAAGAAATTACATATATTGTTGATTTTTCCGACTTAAAAGGTCATATTACTATTTCAAGCGATACATCTAATCGTAAATTTTACATTGGTAATACTGACAATAATATATTTAATGTAATCGGATATGTTTTTGGTGATTATTTTGCTGACGATGAAGATTTAACTAAATTAAATATATCATTTGAAAGTACTAACCATTTCGATTTACGTGGTATGAATTTCATTTATATTATGACAGATATGAACATCGAATCATCATTACACAGTAATTCAAATGGAGATGGTATTTCTTGTTTATATAAAATACCATTATTACACAATTCGAATGATGTTATTAATTATCAACCAATTATTAAGACTGGAATAAGAATTAATAATGGTGTTATACCGTCGGGTATTTATTCGATTTATTTAATTGATGAGTTTTGTCATCCAATCAACTTGAATGGTCTTCATTTTGATCTAACTTTTGCAATTGAATAAATAATTCATCAACAATGTCATATTTTTTTATTAATTCAATCAATTTAGTGAGTGTTTTTTTAGGTTGACCAACACTATTATTAGACAATCTAACTTTCTTTTTACATACACATGATTTTTCGGTACCATCTGCTAATTTATAGTGTACTATCGAACGATAAATTGTATAAATTATTTCTTTTTTATTATTTTTTTGTTGCGACATATATAGAGTAAAATAAATTTATTTTATTCGTATTAATATCACAACATGAAAAAAATAAATTTATCAAAGACTGACATAGTTAAAACTATTTTACAAGATAAAAAAGTTAAAAAAGAGGTTATTGAACCTGAAAAAGAGGTTATTGAAACACCCACCGAAGACGTTATTGAAACACCCATTATTGAACCTGAAAAAGAGGTTATTAAACCAACAAAAAATAAGGCTAAAAGCGATAAAATGAAAAAATATTGGAAAGATAGACGTGATAAGGAAGCTAAAATGTCTAATGATTCAAACGATTTAACTAATTTAAAAGGTGAATATGTCATTTTGAACGAAAAATATAATAATTTATTGAATATGAGACAACCCGAAATTAAACCAACACCAGTTATCAAACCAGAACCAATTATCAAACAAGAACCAATCAAAGCAACACCAGTTAAACCTCAAATACGTAATATAGCGATGACTAGACAACAAATGCTTGCTGATTTTCTAAAAAAATAATATATAAATATATTTTTTTGTTTCATAATATATATGAAGCAATATATTTATATCGACGCATCTGATGGTGATGGTTTAATTAATAACTTTACATATGATTTTCAAGATAATATATTAATTAAAAAAGGTACATTACGACTTTTATCATTTACTGCCAAATTTTCTGAAGTATCAACATTAGATAATTTATTTATTGAATCGGAAATCTTTAAAGGATTTAATACTAAAAAAGGAGGAAATTCTAATATATCACAACCAATTTTATTCGATAGCAATGTAGCAACCGCTACATATGTTCATTGTCGAGAACAACAACCAGTATATTTTGAAAACCATTTCGGTATCATAAAATTTAGAATTATTAAAAGTGATATGAATATTGCAAGTTTAACATCCGCCAAATTTGTAATCGAAATTAGTGATTAAAAAAAATATTTTTTTTATTTATGCTTGTGTTGATACTCCAGCATCACTGATTGTAATGATTTTAATGTAATATCCAATAATTAATGCGGTCGTTGCTGCAGAAGGGGCTGTTGTCCATGTATATTTAAGATTAATGCGTTGACATTCTCGAGCGTCCAATGTGTTATTGTATAGGTTGTTATCGAGTAGAATACCGAAGAAACAGTCAGTCGAATTATATGCGGTGAAGCAACCGCATGATCCGAACTGGTGATTTGTTAATGGCATTAAACTGTCGAATAATTGTTTTGTGGAAGAATAATTGTAACCTTGATTGACTGATAAATTTTGACTTTTAGACGGGTAGTCGACGCCGTCAATTTCAAATTGAATATTAGAAATAGTCTTTGTGCTTTCTCCATTTTGGAAAGAATAGCTGCTAGTATCATCGGAAATCCCAACGACTTCAGGAGCACATAACATTCCAACCATAGCCATTCTATTACTTAAAATATCAGGTACGGTTCCGCCGGTTACGTTCAGGGTCAGAATATTACTTTGCTTTTGAAGTGATTTAATTTTGTATAACCCTTTAACAACGAGTTCATTTACAATTTTTTGCATATCCACTGGCAACGCAATTGTTCGATAAACAACACTTTGGTTGCTAATACCGACGATAACAGTACCGGCTGTTGTCGTTTGGTCCATAATTTGATCAAATGAGTTAACATATGTGAATTCGATAGTAATTTCTTTAACAGCTCTACCAGGTAGGAAGGCATTATTAAATGTTCCAAAAATGTAACCTAGAGGAATAGTAAAATCTTGTTTTCTTGTCGATTCGGTCAAATGAGCACCGAGGTTCATATAACCCTCAGAATCGTACTGATCTTTGGAAATTAAATATTTAGTGATTTGGTGTGTTAATACTAATTGAGTAACGCTTTCAACAATAGTACCGTCAAAAATCAAATTAGCAGTTTGATATGGAATTATAAAATCTTTCAAAATGTTACCGGCCGTTGCACCAGATGGTGTTAATTTGAACGTATGCATAGCGCTTTCGAAATCGAGAGCACTATTAGCTGGAATTGGAATCTTATATTGGATGTTGCCTCCCACTGCTATATTTTCATTGCTGCGATTTATCACCCTTTCAATGAAATTTACTTCAGATTTTTGGGATTGGAAGAAGCTTGATAAAATGACATCACTGTTTGCTGATTGGGACATTGTTTTTATATATTATAACAAATAAAAAAATAAAATAATTAATTAATTATTAATATCAAGTTCATATATTAAATTATCGATAAATACGAAAAATTTACCTTTTTGAACATACAACAAATTACCAAATTCTTTACGAATTTTATCAATTTGAAATTTTTTTATGTGATGTAATTCATTTATATAATCCATATCATTATCGTTTAATTTAAATGTTAAATAAGCACCAGTACACCCACGTACTTTTTTAGGAACGTATTTGGAATCATGACCGATTAGAAATACAAACCAATGCCGATTTCGTGAGCTTGTTAGAAATCTACAAAATTCTGAATTTCCGTTTGGGTCAAACAATTCCTTGTCACCTAAGCAATCGTCCATAACTAATGCTTTTGTTAATTTATTAGGATTATTTTTATCATTTTCTAGAATTTTAATAAGTTCTTCTTTATCATCTAAAATTCGATATGTCGTTTCTTTACTGTCAGGTATTTTATTATTTTTTTTAAAATCTTTAAAATTCATATCATATTTAGAATCACCACCTGAATTGTAAATAACTGCTAAGTCAAAAACGCTGTTTTTTAATATATTTTGTACAATATGACTTTTACCGGAGCCGATACCCCCTATCACAGTAATTATAGTAGGATATTTTGGAAATGGTGTTGGTAGAAAACACTCATTTGATTTACTATAAAAATTATCACTTTTAATCTTTTCTGGAAAGATATCCATTATATAATACTCAATAAAAAAATATTAGTTATATATTATTGAAATTTATCTGAAATTAAGTTTCTAGTGATAGCTTGCTTTTCAATATTTTGTAACGAATTTATAATATCATCATCATCAATTTTCATTTTTTTCCTCTCCTTTTTAATTTTAATGCTCTCTATTTTTGCTAGCCTGTCATCTTCTTTCGATCTAAGATCTTTTAATGATTTTTCAAATGTATTTTTTTTCGCTTTAGCAGCTTTTGAAATTATTTGTTTAATTGAACCTGTCGGTTTAATTGGACGAGTTATATTAAACTTTTGAAAAACAGTATTTTTACCACTAAAATCAGCTCCGGGTTCACCTAATTTAATTTTTGTATGTTTATTGATTGGAATTCCACCGATTTTAATTTTTGATTTTAATTTTGTTGAAAATCCTAATTTTTTTACCTTATTTTTATTTGTTTTCTTGATTGAAACTTTTTTTTGTTTAGGTTTCAATTTGACCGTTGAACCCAATTTGTATCTCGGCATTATATATATATGATTAAAAAAATATATGATTAAATTAAAAATATCCCGCTAAATAAGTTGAAATAACATATTCGTGTAATTTTGTTCGTTTCGCGAAATTTATTAATAATGTCAATTTATCTGTCATCGTTTTTCTAAACGATAATTTAATAAAATCATCAATAATATCAATACACTGATATTTTAAATTATCGTTTGGTATATCTAATTTAGAAATAACTAAATTTCTCTTTCTTTTTGATTTAATTTTTTTACATTTGAATAGACAATTATTAATCCAAATATTAATATATTTTTCTAAATTTTCATATATTTTTAATCCGTATTTTAAATCGAGTATTTGATCTAAAAATGTATCTAATTGTTTAAAGGGTTTATCACTATTATCTACTATTTCATTAAACTGGTCAATGGATAAATTACCTTTATGATGAGAGATTGTTTTATATGATATATTTGAATCAGCGCAATAATATGAATTTTGGCTGGGGACAAATATTTTACCACCTAATGTTTGATCTGGGGGTTGGATATTGTCATATTTTTTCGGTGGAGGGCGATCCATAATTATATATATATAATTATTTTTTTATTTCATATATATATAATATGACAATTTGGGGCCAGATAAGACGCTCGGTTTCCTCGATCAAAACTGGTGTGAGCAATGCCATGAATTCAAAACAATTAAAAAATATATTAAAAATTACGAAAAGAGTTTTTCCCCGAACTGCGGGGTTAATAGAAGAAGTTGATTCGTTTATTGAACTAGGCGAAGATGCTATTGATTTAGTTAATTTCAGTGCTGATATTTTAGAAAAAACCGGTGAAAAGGTGAGTGATATCGTGACTGAAACCAAAAAAGACATTTTCAATTAAATTAAAAAAATATTTTTTTAATTAAATTTCTTCTAGAAAATATAATTGTGTGTTATTTTCAACTCGAGATAAAGCGATATATAACATATGATCATCAAATAATTCATTTGTGTCTATTACTAGTCTGTTTTTGGAAATAGTTGATCCTTGAAGTGAATGAAATG
>WTBJ01000050.1 GCA_013139135.1 Mycoplasmataceae bacterium
AAACGATGGAACACATTATATGTTCAAGATATTAATATCAACACAGTTGATTCATATGATGGTAGTTTATTGATTGGATCGACTAGTGGTAAACTAGAATACGCAAATCTCACATCAACTTCAGAAAGCATTCATATCGAAAATACAGCAAATAATATTGATTTATCAGTCGCTAATACTGGGTTTGTGAGCTGGGATTCGTGAAGTGTGTTTTATAACGATTCGGTTATAGGTTCATTTACTTTAATTCTGGGTGGTTCTGGAATTATTTTAGGTGAAAATATTACATGGTTAGGTAATCAAACTATTACTGGATTGCTTGAAGCAACCTGTTATTATTTATACATCGATTCATCTGGTATCTTGAATAAAACCACATCAACTGTAGATCTATTCAAAAACAATATTGTTCTATTCGAATGCTTTAGAGATGCTTCTTTACCCGTTAATAATCAAATCAGTGTTAAAGAAAATCATCCGGCTGATATTGATTATAACATATCTGGAATCCTTCATGATGTCATCGGAATTATAATCCATGGTTCTGGTGCTAATATTGGTTTAAATGGTACTTTGAAAATACAAATTAATGGAGAAGCTGAACTATGTGACCATGGTCTCGAGACTATTATTCCTGATAGTAGTGCTATTGGCATCTTCTTTGATATGTTATATTTAAATTCATCAAATAAATGGGTAACTTATAAAAATACTGATACATTTGAAAATGTATACAATAATTCTGGTGTGATAACAGTTTTACCAAGCCAAAAATATGTAATTTATACTCTATATGTAAGTAAAGATGATTTAAATTCAAGTACCCCTCGTTATTTTGCTATTATTGATAACAATTATTATATATCATTAGTTCAATGTCAAAATGCTATTACACAAGGTCTGAATCAACAACAAAGTGGTAATCTAGCTATTTTAGAATTAGCTCAACTTGGACATGTAATATTCAAAACTGATATCGAATATGTCAATATTGCAAAAGCAACGACAAATTCATCAATATCACAATCTGGACCCATATCTCAATTGGCGAGTGTGATTTCAACAAATACAAGCAATTTTAATGGAATTTTAAATAGTAGTGATACCAATGTTCAGTTAGCTTTAGAAACGATAGATAACCTAGTTTATGTTGAAAATTTAAATACTAATACTAGTAATTTTGATGGAATTTTATCACCATCTGATAATACAATACAGTTAGCTTTAGATACTATAGATAACCTAGTTTATGTTGAAAATTTAAATACTAATACTAGTAATTTTAATGGAATTTTAAGTCCTAGTGATGACACAATTCAGAAATCTTTAGATACGATAGACAACCTAGTTTATGTTGAAAATTTAAATACTAATACTAGTAATTTTGATGGAATTTTATCATCGGCTGATGATACAATTCAGCTAGCTTTAGATACTATTGATGATCATAACACCCATGAAAATTTAAATGTTGATAATATGTTGAATATAACCGATATTAATGATCCGAGTGTGGGTGACGATCATAACACATGTCATTTTCATAATATTGCTTATTTGGATCTAGTGAATTCATATAGTACATATTTCATGAACATTAATACAGGTTTATCATTTATTGATGGTTCAAATATTATTTATGAAGAAAATTATTATAACGGATGGAGAATTGTAAAAGACAATTCTCCGAATTTAAGTGATAAATATACAATTACAAATTTTACTTATGAATCTTCAATGTGGAGAATTTATATTGCTGAAACAATGGATAGTTTTTTAACGTACCCACCATTTATAAAACATGTAACTTTTTATCCTCCAAATTATAAAAATGAAATTGATATTAATTCTAATATTGTTAGTATTAATAAAAAATATGAGGACGAAACTCAATTGTCAAAATTATTAATCCGCGAACTTCAATGCTCTAATATTAATAGAACTGAGTCGAGATTTTGGTATATGAAAAGTATAAATCCAACAAGTACAGTTATTGATACAGTACCTCGATACCTATATTTTCAAACGCTCGTTGAAGACGATAGTGATTCGTTTTATTCCGATAAACGTTCTGTTTTCACATGTCGATTAACCGGTTTGTATCACTTTATATTTAGTTGGAGAGCAGATCCAGTGACCACCAACCATTATTTATCATATACAAGAATAAAAATATATAATAATATAACAGAAACAGATGTGCATAACAACACCGTTGCACACGTCAACGGAAATGCACAAAACAACAATAATAATATATATTATAACATGAATAATGGTGATCAAATGAGATTTTACGTTTCGATGAGTGCTGGTATTTCATCCGAAAGCGATGATTGCTTGTTACAAGTCTTCAAAGTTGTATAATTTATAAAAAAAATATATTTTTTTCTGGATTAAAGTTGTTTTTACTTTTTTTGTTTTTATTGAGTGATCATCCATGGGAAATATAGATTTCCCTTGTTTTCCATCCGTTTCTTAGAAATTTTCAAAAAGATTGTTTTGTTGATATCAATTCCTTGCTGTTTGATTCGAAATTCCAAGTTTTTATGACCATAATAAATTTGATCACCAAATTTGATTTTATAGAAGGATCCGAATTTACCCATTATTAATTCTGGAATTATTTTGATTTTAATGACACTGTTTTTAGGTAATTCACTCCATGCTAAACAAGACTGAAAGGGGTTTTCTTCCTGTTCTTTGAAATTCTGAAAAATTTTAGGATCAATATCACTTTCATAATCACTTTCATAATCACTTTGACTTTCGGTATCACTTTTAACAATTTGTCGTTTTGTTCGTTTTCCCATTTTGTGTATATAATATTAAACATTTATTTATTTAAATTAAATAAATAAATAATACAAAAAATATATTTATTATTTTTTTCCCCTTTTTTTATTATTTTTTAGTTAATATCCAAATTTAATTGGATCAAATGCCATTTTTTCAATTCTAATTTCCATTTCTAAATCGTCCATTTTGAATTCAATTTGTAGTATTTTCCGATTAAAATTATCGCTACTATTATTATACAATTTATGACAATATTGATAGCATAAATTATGGATAATTTCTTGAAATTTAATAAATTTTTCATAATTATTAATGCTAACATATGACAATTTTTTATAATTTCGAATAATTTTTTTAATCAACATATAGTTAATTTTCATATCATCATTATTCAAACAATTACCATATATAATCTCATTTTTTAATTCAATAATTCTTTTATTAATGATTTTATCCTCTTGAATTGCTTTGTGTGCTGAATAAATATCATGTAAATCGTTTGACCCAATAATATGTTTTACACGGTTGTCGAAAGTTTCTCTGTCCATTGTTTTTGTTTCCTTGTATATATATAATTATATTTGTTTAAATGGAAATTAATTAATTAATTGTTATTTATTCCCAACTTATTATAACCACTATCAGTCCGTTTATCCGTCGACTTGGGA
>WTBJ01000013.1 GCA_013139135.1 Mycoplasmataceae bacterium
ATTAAGGTTAATAAAAACGACGTATTTTACCGTATTGAAACTAAAACAAAAGCAAGAACGCAGATGACTAGGTCATTTACTATATTTAATAGAGCTTCCGTTGTAAATAATACAACAACACATAAAATATGTACAGAAAATAATTGTTACGGAAAATGTAAAAATGATATTAAAAGAATTTAGGGACCTATCTCATATGATGTATGATAATTTACCAGAATCACATAAGTTTTTATTTGATATAAAGGAAGAATAATTATGAGCATATTTAAATCACTATTTAATAAGTTTAAAAAAGAAGAAACATTAGATGAATATATTAATAATATTATGGAAAAATTAAATACAAGGTTTACTCCAATAGAATGTAAATTCTTAAATAGTAATTTTCATAAAAACAACACTATTATGTTTGTTATTAATAATAATTTAGATAGACTTGTTTATTACTACAGTGAATACTATGATAAAGTTTATATTATATTTGACTTACATAGTAATTATTCTACTAATATATCATTAGTTTACAATGAAAATATATTTGATAATATTGATATTAAGTATAATAATTTTTCATATGATGAAACGTCAAATAATGAATTAAATACAATTTTGTATAACGGTATTAAAGCACTGTTGATAAAAACAGCAGAAAATAACTTAATTGAAAACAAAAAAGAAATAAAAAATCATATATATAATTATGCCCAGAACAATTTCAAGGTTGATAATTATGGCTTTTATAATAAAAAAATAATAGATAGATATTTAAGACTAGGATATAATAATATAAACTACAATAGAAGTAAAATAGATATTGTAATAAAAACAGGATATAGCATCCTAGAAGATAAAATAGGCAATAGTATATTATTTGACATAAAATATAATTATGAAATAATTAGAATGAGTAAAAATAAATGACTTGGTATAATTATCCTAAATACGAAACAATAGTTGGCTTATTTATTAAAGCTAGTCCAGAAGAGGTATTAGGTTATCAAAAAAAATATGAAGAATATAGAGATAACACTAGAACTAAAATAGATATTAAATCAAAACTAAAGACTAAGCCAAACATAAAACCTGAAGACTGTGGAAAAAGACTTGATACTGAAAGGTAGAAAATGGTATTTAAAGAAGAAATATTAAAAAGAGTTGAGTTAAATGGTGGGTGGAAAAATAATCATTGCCATTTAGACCGAGCATATACTATAAACAATGAGAATCTTAGTAGAAGTCAAATAAGCCTTCAAGAAAAATGGGCAATGCTAAGAGAGCTGAAAACTAATTCAACTGTTGATGGCATATTATATAGAATGATGAAAGCCATAGACATACAAGCTAACCAAGGTGTAACATATATAAATACGTTCTTAGATTTTGATAAATATTCTTTAGATAAACCATATAAAGCATTTGAATTAGCTAAAGAAAAAACTTATGAAAAATATGGAAATATTATAGAGTTAGAGTGCACAAATCAAACTATAGAGGGTGTAATAGAGTCTGAATCAAGAGATTGGTTTCATAAGGGCGCAGAGCTTTGTGATAATATAGGTGGATTACCTGGTAGAGATAAAGACAATATAGACTTACATTTAACTACAATATTTAATGAAGCAGAAAGATACAATAAGGGCTTACATATACATGTTGATCAATTCTCTAATCCAAATGAAAATGAGACAGAATTAGTATTAGATAAAATAGATGAGCACAACTTTAAAAATATGGTGTCTTTGATCCATTGTATATCATTAAATTGTCATGATAAAGAATACAGAGAGAGCATATATAAAAGAATCAAATCAACTAATACAAATATTATATGTTGTCCAAGGATATGGCTAGATAGAGAGCGTAGTGAAACTTTGGCTCCAATACATAATCCAATAACAGCTGTAAATGAAATGCTTAACCATGATATAAATATAGGAATTGGCACAGATAATATATCAGATATTATTTCTGCTTTCTCTGATGCTGATATGTATCAAGAATTAGTAATATTGGCTATGTGTAATAGGCTATACGATATAGATAAATTAGTAAAAATAGTTACAACTAAGCTATGGTAAATATTGATAAAGACAATACAGTAATTATATTTGGTGGGTCAAGCCATATAGAAATAATTAAAGAACATATCCCTACTCTTATTAATAAGTATGATTGTATTGGTATAAATAGGTTTAATGAATTTCATAAAGGTTGTAAGTATTGGATATGGTCTGATTTTGGATATTATACCAATTGTTTACATAAGAATAGAAATATGCTAAAAGACTATAATATAGTTACAACAACAGAAATCAATAGAAAAGAATTAAACAATAATTTATTCTATTACGAAGACAATAAACTAATATATGATGACCATGCTATTGTCCCATACTACTTATATGACGGAGTAAAGAATGTAGTACAATTAGAGCGCAACAATAAATTATGCATGTATAAGACTACATTACATTCGGCTATTAATTTGGCTATTATAGAAGGATATGAAAATATTATATTATTTGGAATAGAACTAGAACAAGACTGGTCTCATTTTTATGGACATAATATTAAAAGACCTAGTAAAAGATTAAAAAAAATGAGAGAATTATTATATATGTTTACAAAATATATAAATATTTATAAAACCAATAATAATTCTCTCGAGTTAGAGTATATAGATATAGATAGTTTAATCTAGTTTAAGTTTAAACTCTTAAACCTCTTTGCTAATGCTAATATAAAAATCATGATTAAACAGGTTGAAATCAAAATCAGTATGCCCTTCATATTTAGTTTTAAGAAAATCAAAACTTGAATTTTTCTCTAAATATTTGGACACTACAATTCTTATAGT
>WTBJ01000034.1 GCA_013139135.1 Mycoplasmataceae bacterium
TGGGTGGTATCGCTTCCTTTGGAGTATTTTCAACAGCAACGACATTATTTGAAGTTGATGATGAATAATTATTTACTGAATTTCATGAACTATAAAATGGATTAAACAATATTAAAATAACAATTACACAAAGAAACGACCCAAGTGATATTTGCATAAATATTTTTTTAGATGTTTGAATTATTGTTTTTTTATTTTTATTCATATTGGTTTGTATATATAACAATTATATATTGATATAGTTTATTCAAAAACATTCAGATTGCGGATTTGTTTTAATCGATTAAGATTAATCTTAATTCGTAATATTCTAATTAATCTTATTTGATTTAAGATTTTTAATAAATTTTGATGAAAATATGACTAAAATAGTTGTAAGAGCAATTAACAATATTAGAAATAATATAATAATAATTCATCTAAAAACATTAGATGATGGGGGAATAATAGCATCTTGAGTGGTGAATGGGTCAACGTTTTGAGAATAAGTCTCAAAAATATAACCAAATTCATCAGTAAAGGTAACATTAACAACTAGATCATCATAGTTTGTTCCTGCTTGTAAATCTTGAAGAGTAATTGTTCCTGTTGGTGATGTTGGAGAATCAACAATGTAATTATCAGTAATTCCAGTTCCAGTCACTGTAATTTCTGTTATTATGAACGAGTCTCCATTTTCATCTACCCCTGGATCAAAACTATAATTAAGTATTGCAGAAGATTCGGTGATATCGGTTGTTTCTGTTTCGCCAATCGAACTAGGTGGATTATTAACTCCAAGAGTGAAGAAATCTCTAACGTTTTGATCGTAAGTGATACCGTCGGTGAAAGTAACATGAACCATTCAATCATTATAAGATGTGTGGGGTCTTAAACCAACAACAGAAATATCTCCACTAGGACCTAGTGGATCATCATTATCAATAACGTAATTGTCAGTGATATCTTTTCCAGTAAGTGTAACATTTGTTACTTCATAAGGGTCGCCATTTTCATCGCTTCCTGGATCAAAATCATAGAAAACGTCTGCCTCATTCGAAACAGCTCCGAACCCAGCTTCACCATTTGCAGAAGGAGAAGTTGTTGATTTTGGAGTGCTTTCTTCTACATAAGTAGGAGCGGTGCTATTCGCAGCAACTGTTGAATAATCATTAATTGAATTTTGTGAACTATATAGGGGATTAAAAGATATTAAGAAAATAATTGCACCAAAAAACAAAACCATCCCGATTTTAACTGACGTTTTTTTAATTTTTTTTAGTGTTTGTTTTGCGTTTTGATTCATAATTCTAATTTATTATAAAATGATAATTAATAATAATAGTAATTATATACAAAAATAATAAATTAGTGTATATAATTTTTAACCAAAAAACATTTTCACTTAATGAAAATGTTTAAAAATTATTTATTATTCTAATCTCACTCTAAAAACTTAACAGCAAGTCCTGAAAATAGTGATGTGTAAAATACAATCATCAAGACATCAAGTCATAATGAATAAACATCTCCTGACCCCTCAATCCCATGACGCATGAAATCCATCGCTCAAGAAACTGATAAAAATCAACCAATATAATGAGTTCAAACATCGTGTTCAGCAAGAGTTGGAATCATTAGTCCGCTTAAAAACATTGAAGAAGAAAAGTAAAGAATCGCTATTGCTTGATATTGTTCGGTATTTTTACCAATTGATACAATAAATATTCCCATTGAATATGAAGCAAGAATTAAAAGAGATATTCCAGGTATTAAATATTTAAAGTTTAACGCCGCTCAAGAAAAATCAATTGTATTGCCATTGAAATTACCGAAATGAATCGCTGATAAAAAAGTTCATATAATTGAATCTCAGGTAAATTGAATAAATAAAACGGTTATTGAAGCTAAGACAATAGCGCCAAGAACCTCTGATTTAGTTATTTTACTTGCACCGATCCTTCGTAATAATACTGAATTCTTCATATTCATAAAGCGAAAACCAAATCCCATTATCCCTGATGAAAGAGCGCCCATTGATAGTAAAATAATAAAACCAAGTTGAGCATCTATTCCTCCAGATGGATTATTTGATGTAACGAGTAATGTTGAATAAAAAAATGATAAGATAACAGGGAATAAAAGAGGCATCATCATTGATGGCGATTTTATTACTGTTCGTAGTTCTAATTTATATAATGATCACATATTAATCTCACTTAAATAATTTAAGTGCAACACCTCCCGTAACGCCACTAATTAATAGTGGGGCAAATATATCCATTGAAGCTTTTCATGGTAAAACAATTATTTGTGAACCAATAGGAACTCCACTAATTGGATGTTCAACAATTTGAACAAATTGAGTTCCTCATTCAGTGTCCGTTGTTATGGATGAACTAAAAGCATCATAACCATTTGATAAATGAAATACTTCATTACCAGACATAGAATTACTAATGAAATCCGCTGTTCAACCAATTGGGGTTGCATGACCAAATACAAACATTCAATCAGCATTGCCCCCAAAAAGCCCACCTAAGGCAGTCGCGAAGAAGAAGTATAATGTATTAAATATATTATAAGTCTCAGTATCATTAGCAAGTGATAATAACAAGAAGGAAAAAATATAAGCACTTATTGCACCAATAATTATTGCAACAGTTAATCCAAGTCAATTAACATTTGATCAGTAAAAAATTGGGATTAAAGAAAGAACATCTGAAAACAAATATAAAGTAAGAAAAACATATATAACAACAATAAATAAAGTTGTAAGGGCTCATAATAAAAACGCTCCAATTACTTGTGGTTTTGTTAATTTTGAAGCTCCAATTCTTCTTAATAAAACTGAATCCTTCATTATTAAAAAATTAGTTCCAAATTGATAAGAAGCAGATGATAAAATCATCAACGTTAAGATTGTTCCAAAGGCAGCACCAACCATTGCTGATGCTTGAGCGGGAGGCATTCCTTCCGCAGCCATTGAAACTAGTGTGCCAAAAATAATAATATACAGTGTTGAAAAGATAAATAACAATAATGAAGACGGACTTCGAAATCACACTTTCGCTTGCATTTTATAAAGTGAAAACATTTATTATTGATCCTTTCCAGCACCTATATTTAATCGTGATTTAACATTATCAATAAAATTTTTAATGCTGAATTTTTTTACTTTTTCATTAGATGGTTCTTTTGGCAATGGTGTTGCCTCAGAATTTGAACGACCTGATTTATTAGCTCGTAAATCAAGATTTTTTTTGAAAACATCTAAGTAAAGATAATTCATATACAAATCGAATTCTTTAAATTCAGCAAGAATTTCTTTCAAGGGTCTATCTTCATAAATTTTTCCATTATGAATTGTAATAACACGATTCACAAGTTCAATAACTTCATCAGAATTATGAGAAACTAGCAACAATGCAGCTCCTGTTTCATTAATGTAGTCATTTATATATGCTTTAATTTTTGTTCGAGATTCAACATCAAGTCCAGTTCCGACTTCATCCAAAATTAGTAATTTTGGATTATTTACAACGGCTAACATAATATTCAACCTTTGTTGTTGCCCCCCTGATAAACCATTAGCAACTTCCTTTTTTAAATTATGTAAATCGAAAGTTTTATATAAGGTATCAATTTCTTCAATAGTTAAATTTGTTTCTGAAACATCAATAACAAATGTAACTAGATCCCCAACTCTATAAAAATCGGGATAAGAAGAATCCTGGAATTGGATTCCTACTTTTGCAGAAATTTCTGATTTTGTTTTACCAAATGAATAATTTATTTCCCCTGATGAAGGGTCTTTAACTTTAGCAATTATTTCTGAAAGCGTTGTCTTACCAGCACCGTTAGCACCAACAATAGCAACACGCTCCCCTTCATACATATCGAAAGTTATTCCAGTTAAAACTTCAACTTTACCATAATTCTTTTTCAAATTTTTTATTGAAAGAATTGGTTGATCTTGTGTTTTAATTATTTTCTTTTGTAAAATTTCTGATGGATGTTTTAAATCACGGATTTTAGTGTTAGTATCTATTTTTGACGCAGACACATCTTTTTTAACTTTTGCCATTTTTTTCCTTTACTTTAAAATATTAACTCATTTTTTATTTTAATTACTTATTTTCCAATAAATTAAACATATGTTTTTTATATATTTCAACACCTGGTTGATTAAACGGATTTATTCCTAATAAATAAGCTGACATTGAAACAGCAATGAAGAAAAAGAGTCATAAATACCCAAGTGCTTTTGCTGAATTATTTTCCAATTCAATCACAATATTTGGATTATTTCCAGTTACAGTGTGTGCTTTAACAATTCCAATAAATGCTTTTTCATTAATTTGATTTAAGCTTAAGTTTGTTAGATAATTTAATCCATCAAGATTATCATTATTTTTGACAAATTTAATATCATCTTGATTATTTTTAATTCATAATGTTGTCTCAAAAAAATTCTTATACCCCTCTTGGATTGTTTGACCAAGAGAATGTAAATCTCTTGAATAAACTACTGACATTGGCATTAATGATTTTCCGTTTTTACCTTCTGATTCACCAAAAAGTTGTTTTCATCATTCAGCGAGAGTTTCTAAATCATAATTATATGTTGTAAATATTTCTGTGACATAACGATTTTTTTTATTCAATAAATACCTTGTTGTTGCATATTGATAAGCTAAATTAGTTTTTAATGATGGTGAAGATAAAAAATCCTTAGTAGCTAATGTCGCTCCCGTCATTAGCTCTTTGATATTTACACCAGCAAAAGCTAAAGGAAATAGTCCAACTGGAGTAATTCCTGAAAATCTTCCGCCAATTCCATTTGGAACAACAAATGTTTTATATTTTTCTTTATCTGCCGCTGCTTTTAAAGCGCCTTTTTTTTCATCAGTTATTGCAATAATATATTTACTCGCATCCTTTTGATATTTTTTTTCAAGTAATGTTTTAAAATAACGAAAGGATAGAGCGGGTTCAAGTGTTGTCCCTGACTTTGAAATGACACATATTGCTCATTTTCTATTTTTTAGTTTTTCTTCAATTTGAACGTAATGCGTTGCCGACATATTGATTCCAGCGAAAATAACCTTATCTTGACTTCTTAATTTTCCGCTCACAAAATCAATTCCAGAATGCGCTCCTAAAAAAGAGCCACCAATTCCAATTGTTAGCAAAGTATCTATTCCATCTTTTCTAAGTTTAGCAACAGTTAATTCAATATCTTTTAATAGTTTTTGATCTGGGTTTTTGGCCAAATCAATTCAATCGGTCATTTCTGCGCCTAAACCTTTTTTATTAATCAATTGCTCATGAA
The DNA here is from genome assembly GCA_013139135.1 of Mycoplasmataceae bacterium. GTDB lineage: Bacteria > Bacillota_I > Bacilli_A > Mycoplasmatales > Hepatoplasmataceae > Tyloplasma. The sequence continues at coordinate 5,315 of WTBJ01000034.1, forward strand.
TTTGATTAACTTTACCTTGTTGTTTCAAAAGTTTTTTTGAAGAAATAGTTGTGTTTTTTAAATCTAAATTTATCATTTTATTTTCCTTTTAATATTTCGTCTATTTGTTGCATGTATATTTCCAATGGGAATAAAACACATTTTTTTCGAGATTTATGTTTCAAAACAATACTAAATGGCATCAATGCTGCAACAATTTTCTTATTGTCATTGTTTACATAAGCAAAAAAATCACTAAGAATTTTTTGCGCTTCTTTTATTTCTTTGTCATCAATAACTCTCGCCAATGCTTCAGCAGCAGCGGTTGTAATTGCACACCCAACAACATTGTAACGCGGGAATATTTTATTGTTTTTAATCTCTAATTGAAGTTCAAATCATTCATCACAAACGTTTGAAAAATGTCTTTCAATCTTTTTTTGATCGTTTTGTAAAGTATTAAACTTTTGATTTGTAAAATATTCTCGTAATAAATCTTGATTATCTGAAGTATTCATCAATAAAATCACCGCCCGTAATTAATTTATCACAAAAATAATCAACATCACTACGTTTGTTGTAAAGATGAAACGAAAATCTAATTGTAGTCTTGCCGTCAAAAATATCATTTACAATTTTTACACATGATGAACCTGGTCTTGCGAAAATGTTATTTTGTTCTAAATAAAAGCTAACATCTTGAGCATTGACATTATCAATTTTTATTAATAAATTCGATGAAACAACTTTGGGATTTAAAATTATAATGTTTTTATATGGCTTCAATTTCATTTCTGCATACAGCTTTAAATCACTGTTATACATTGAAACTTTCGTTAAATCATATTGTGATATTCATTTAATCCCTTGAGCCATTCCAATAACATTAGCAACATTTGGTGTCCCTGCCATAAATTTATCTGGAATTAGGCTATTTTTAAAATTGTGATGGTCATAGGTTATATTCATTCCGCCGCCATATTCAAATGGTTCCATTTGTACTAACAAATCTTTTTTAGCTCAAATAATTCCAACTCCATTGGGACCAAAGACTTTATGTGCGCCAAAAACTAAATAATCAATTTGGAGTTTTTTAACATCAATTGGATAATGTCCGGCCATTTGTGCTGCATCAAGAATAATCTTAACTTTATCACCAACAATTTTCCTAACATTCTCTGGTTCATTTAAAACTCCAGTGGTGTTATAAACTCCAGCCATTGCAATCACTTTTGTTTTATTATTAACAATCTTTTTTAAATCAATTAAATCAATTTGATAATTGTTTAATTTATATCAAACAATTTTGATTTTTTTCTTTGAAGATTTAATGTTTGCTAGTCATGGTAAAACCAAAGAAGAGTGTTCTAGTTCACCAATAATAACTTCATCACCGTCATTCATTTCATAAACTAAAGATTTAACTAATTTATTAATTCCATCCGTTGTTCCTGATGTAATAATAATTTCATCCTTATCAGCATTAATAAAATCTTCAATAGTCTTAATAGCTGCATAATATTTTTTATTAGTTTTACTAATTAATTTATTTTTCGATCTTTCAAGTGTTGAAATATCTTCATTATAAAAATCTCGTAAAGTTTCACCAATAATTTTTGGCTTAAGTGAGGTCAAAGAACTATCTAAATAAATATATTTCGGGTTATTTTTAAAAAAGGCAAAGTCTTTTCTAATTTTTTGTCCAAAAATTTTTTCAAATCTAATTTCCATAAAATAATTATATGACAATATAATATTTTTTTGTTAATAATATAATTGATATAATATTAAATAAATATAAGTAAAAAAAAATGGCCGAAATTAGAAAAACAAAGGATCTTGAAATTACTATTGATGATCCCAAAAATAATAATAACATTAAGAAAAAACCGCTTGATAATGAAAGTGATTTAAATAAAAATAAAGATAATAGTTTGTCTCCAGATAAAAACGGAGACAGCGGTTTTTATGAACAACAAGCAGAAAGCTTAAGTAAGAAAGAAAAGGGTTTTAAACATAATTGAAAAACCAAAAAGAAATTTAAATATGGAATCATTGCTGGTTTATCTGGCGTTCTTGTTTTATCACTTGGATTAGGCCTAGGGTTTGGATTAACTGGAAAAGTTGTCAATTCTTTTTCGGGAGACGATAGTGGAGTTGGCGAATGAATCAATAGCCAAGTTAATACTGATGTAAATATCATTAATGAACTTGAAGATAGCGCTATTATTTGAGCAATAGACGAAGAAGAAACAATGGGAATATTAACTGAGGCTTCAGTTGATAAATGAAAAACTAATGCCGAAGATAATGCTGATACACAAATTGATAGTGAAAAGCAATCTTATCGTGATCAATATGGAAAGCATAATTGAGAAGATGAATGACATAATAATCTAACTGCATTAGGATTTGATTCAGAAACTGAATATCGTAATTCATTGATTTCTGGTCAACTTTCAGGTCATGTTGCTGATGGATTTACCGATATCAATGATAATACTGATGTTGTTTCTTCTGGTGAAAAAGGAAATTATGAATATGTTTCCTTAGCAGCTAATGCAAGAGGTGAATACAAAGTAGTCGGTAATGATAGTGTTACAAATCCGGGAAGTTCTACTGATGAAAATCCTGTTGAAGAGTTATTTACACTTTATTTAAATATGGCTAAACCCGTTGTCTTTTCACAAGAGACACTTGATTTTTCTTTAACTCAAAGTTCAACTTCAAATAGCAATTATGAATGAGATGGGGTTACATTTGCTGATGATATTTCAATAATGAACACTTGAATTAAATTAGCACAATTTGATGATGGATTAATTAATGATGATTTTGAATTAGCAGAAGGATCTAATATGAATGTCGGGGGAGTAAACCATTTTAGTTCGCTAGCAAATAATACAGCCGCTTTGGCGTATTATGCATCAATTTTCAACTTTACTTCAAAGGTCGATGATCCAATAACACCAGATACTGAAATAATTGGCGATCTTGTATTGACAGAACCTAATGCAACAGTGGATTGATTTGGAAATATTTTAAATGATGCATCTAATTATAATTCTGAAGATCCAGAAAGCATTGATTATACTTCAAACGGAAATGCTTCTTCAAGTGATTTTAATTTTGATTCAACAGAGATAAATACAATTAATATGGATGTTTGAGAAGGAATATCAGGAACACAATCTGGTCTAAGCGAATTTGCTTTATTTAGTAATGAAAAAGATACAAGATTAACAGGTCAACAATTAACTCTAACAAGCAAGGATGGCGATGATAATACTTTTATTCTTTCAACATCAAGCACAAGTCTTCAATTAACAAAAGTTGAGGACCCAGAAACAATTTCAACAGTTGGTTTGAGTAATGAAGAATATTTATTTCAAGTTGGAACAAATATGATTGATAGTGATTTAGAAAAAAGCTTAAATGACCGAGATACTGAATTTGAGAATACTGTTGATTTCGGAATATGAGATGACTATACTTCATGAGTAACAACTAATATTGATGCATTAGTATTAAATTGAGCGATTACTACTGAAGATAGTGATTTCCTAACTAATGATGAATACCATGTTAGTGCAATGGATGATTTATATGATGTGAATGATGTTGGAGAAATAACTCCTACTGAAGACAAGGGACAAGATATCATTAATTCTTTCTATGATGATATGTATATTTCACAATTGAATCAATTTAGCTCATTGTGAAATTCAATGGATGATTTTTATGATGAAAATGATCAATACATTCTTCCAGATATTAGATTAGGTGACCCCAACAATCCTAATCCAATTTACCAAGAGGGACTAGACACAGTAATGTTTTTAAGTATTGTAAACAGTCGTGATACTCAATATTCTGTAATTAGTATTGCAGAATTAAATCAAAATGGTGGTGCTTTAAATGAAAAAAACTAGAACAAGAAAATTAATATTTTCATCATTGTTTATCGGTTCTCTAATTATAATTCCGATATTTGGTGTCTTGAAATATGTTGATTTCAACAATATAACTGAAAATAATCAAATGTCAATTCATATCGGAGATCAAAAATCAACTTTTGAAGTTGAAAATGGTGAAGTAACTAATCTTGTAACCACTTACGAAGATCCTGTCGATCCTGTCGACCCCACTACTCCTGTTGACCCTGTTGATCCTGAAACATCAACAAATGATTCAATTAAACAAAAACAAGCAAATTGAGGACAAATTGCCTTTATGACAGCTGCTCTTTCTGGAACGTATGGGTTTGACGGTGATAATAGTGAGGTTGGTACTCCAGACGTTTATGAACAAACATTGCTAGATCCTAATGGTGGAGATTGAATTAGTAATGACTTAACAAATCGTTATGGAGAAATTGAATATAATAATCTATATGGAATTTCATCATTTATTAAGTTTTATTCAGAAACTGCTGGAAACCCAATTGAAAAAGTAAGATTTACCGAATATGTTGATCAATTAATTATTACTGAAGGAAGTAGTCAAGGACTAAATCAAGTTAGTAAAGATTTGAATATGAATGATATTCAAGACTTTAATGATTTGTCTACAGTAGTTTCAAATGATTTTTGAACTAACGCCATTGTTCAAGAGGATTGAGGGTATATTATAAACACTGAAACCTATCGAATGGATGTTACTAAATTTTTATATACTTTTACATATTTATGACAATATTCAACATCTAGTGCTTATGATTATAATATAACCGAATCTATTGTTGGATTAAGACCACAATTTGTTTGAGTTCAAGATTTTGATTTTGATTCTATTGGTCATGTTAATGGTACTCCTAATGAATATGTTGAAGACATGGTTGGTGATAGTGGCACTTCAACAACAAGTGGTAATAATTGAAATGATTGATCAACTGATCCTCAATTAGCTGAAGATGAAATATCTTATGATAATTACACTAAATTAGACCCTTCTGATGCTAGCCCTGTTGGTTATATTGGAATTCAAAATCGCGGTTCAGCAAATGTCGTTGGTGTTGGCGATGATTTTTGAAGCTTAGAAAACGGATATGATTTTAGCGATGATCAAACAAGAATTAATCAAAATTCAATGTTGGTTAATGCTGAAAATGGTGACGGAACAATCTATGATGATGGTTCTAATTATGTCTTTGAAGAAGGCGAAAATGGAATTGAAAAATCAATTGCTCATACTGGAATAATTCCTTTTGTCTTTCCAACAAATTATGATGATACAACTGGAATAGCTGATAAATGAGAATATAGCATTTATGGTGATGTTAATACAAATACTGATGTGGTTACGCAAATTGATGGAGAAAACATAGATCTAACAACGCATGATTCAATCTTTGATGCTTATGCTAATTTATTTCCAACATTAATTAATCTTAATGAGGGTGGTGAAGCGCTTGCATATAGCGTTTCTGAGCTTTATATAATGTATTCAATATATGATTCAACAGGTGGTTCTTTAATTATTAATAATTCTTATAACTACTGAAATCATAAAGGATTTTATATTGAATTAGAAGGTTCTTATTATGATGACTATCATCTTTTATTACCAGCGTTAATTCAAAAAAGCGAATAATTAAAAATAATGGAAAAAAATATTTTTGAAAAAATAATTAATAATGATTTACCCGCTTTAAAAGTATATGAAGATGAATCATTTATCGCAATCCTAGATATAAATCCCAAAAACATGGGACACACTTTATTAATTCCGAAACAAAAACAAAAAGATATATTTGCTGAAAATGATGAAACTAGATCTAAATTGATAAATATTGGAACTCTATTGGGCGAAAAAATAAAAACAAATTTAAAGGCAGATGGCATTAAATTTGTAATTAATAATGGAAAAGAAGCAGGACAAGTTATATTCCAAACACATCTTCATATTATTCCATATTACAAAAAGACACAAAGAAACATTAATGATGAAAGTGTTAAACAAAAAATCATTGGTAATTAATTACCAATGATTTTTTTAATTACAAACTACCAATATATATTTCGTTCTTTTTTAGAATCTTTATCAGCAAACTTTATTTTTGATTTTTTTCATAGTCTTTCCAAAGAAATATATATTACTTCATCACAAAAGGTACGTAGATAGAAATCTCTTTCTTTTGTTTTAATCAATAAAGCATAAGAAAGCAATTCAATATTAGTAATTTGTTTTCTTTTTACAATTTTATTAATTTTATTATTTTCACGATCAAAAAATACGATCTCATTCGCAGAAATAAATAACTCACTCCTAAACATCAATTTCAAGCCTTCATTTGATGTTAAATCATAATATCGAATATTTCCATAGGCAAAGAAAGCAAATGGTTGAATATTGAATTTATTTGTTTCGTAGGGAACTTCAAGTGTTTTTAGTGTTCTTATTTTGGTGAATTGTTTTTCTCGTAAACATTTAATGTAATCATTATCATTCGAGTCGAATTCCAGTTCAAGTTTATTTTTGAGTTTTATTAATTTTTTAATATATGAATCAGTATATTCAATATTTTCATTATGTCATTTTCAAAATATTGATTTTTTGAGTTCCAAAAAATCTTCACGATTATAAAGTTTACCAATCGTGATGATTTCATTTTTTGTTAATTTTTCAATATTTTCGACATTAAGTTTTCTAAAACCACTTAAATAAAAATTTAAATATTTAAAGCTAAATTTATTCATTATTAAAGTAATTATATAAATAAAAAAGCATCTATGAGATGCTTTTTTTAATTATAAATAATTAAGTTTGTTCGAAACTATCTTCTTTGTTGATAATTCGAATATCGCTATCAAATGAATTAGTATTCAATTCAATGTCAATACCTTCTTGAAGGTTATAATATTCTTCTTCAATTTTGAATTCTTCATCAAAGATATCGTATTTACCTTGAGGAACACTAACACCTGTTCCAACAGGAATTTTGTTTCCAACAATTAGGTTTTCCTTGACTCCATAAAGTGAATCTATTTTCTTCTCAATTGCTGCTGTCACAAGTGATTCTGCAGTTCTTTGGTAAGAAGCAGACGAAAGGAATGATTCTGATTGTAATGGTAATGGTTTAACTCCGATAATTGCTTGTTTAGCAATAACTGGTCGCTTACCTTCGGAAATTAATTTTTTATTAACTTCATAAAGTAAATCCTTTGACACAATTTGTCTTCCATATAATGTTGAATCCCCTGGATCAACAACGTGATATTTTGAAAGCATTTGTTTAACAATAATTTCAATATATTTATCAGCAATATTTATCCCTTGTAAACGATAAAGTTTTTGTACTTCTTTAATAATATAAGTCTGTGTTGGTAATGGTCCTGCAAAATCTAATAAATCTTGCAATCTAATTGATCCTTCAGTAATTTTTTGTCCAGCAATTACATCATCGCCTTGCTTAATTCGTAAAATTTGTTTAGTATCAGCGACATATTGAATTGTTTGTTTTTTGCCTTTAATGATTATTTTGTAATCAACAACATCACCAAGTTTATTTCGGTTAAATATTTCAATATCAGTAACTTTACCTGGGCTTTTAGCGATAATTGCTGCTGATTTTGGATTTTTATTTGCATCAACAAGTTCCATCAATCGATTAAACCCTTGTGTAATATCCGAAACACCAGCAACTCCACCTGTATGGAAAGTACGCATTGTTAATTGTGTCCCTGGTTCTCCAATTGATTGTGCTGAAATAATTCCAACAGCTTCACCAATATTTACTTCTTTTCCAGAAGTTAAATCAATCCCGAAACATTTTTTACAAATTCCACGATGTGATGAACAAGTAAGAGGTGATCTTATTTCAACTTCATCAATTCCTGAATCAATAATTATTTTTGCTTGATTAACAGTTATTGGTTCTTCTTTTGAGATAACAACCTTACTATGAATTTTAATATCATCAATTGCAAAACGACCAATAATTCGATCTTCTAGCGATTCAATAACAGCATCAATTCTTGTATCTTTAATATCTTTAAAGAAAATTCCTTTTGTTCCTTTACAATCACTTTCAACAATCATAACATCTTGAACTGCATCAACTAATCGTCTTGTTAAATATCCTGATTCCGCAGTTTTAGTTGCAGTATCTGATAATCCTTTTCTAGCACCATGAGTTGAAAGGAAATATTCAAAAGGAGTAAGTCCTGATTTAAATGATGATTTGATTGGAATTTCCTCAACAGAACGAACCTGAATTCCATGTCTTTTTAGAGCAGCATATTCATGAGTTGTTTTCGCCATTGATCCCCGCATTCCAGCAAGTTGGACGAAGTTGGAAATATTTCCACGAGCACCAGAATTCATCATCATATAAACGGGATTATTCGGAACTTTTTCAAGAGCGGATTCTAATGAATTTTTAACCTTTTCTCGAGCTTCGGCTCAAACTTCAAGAACTTTTAAATAACGTTCATCATCGGTAATTAAACCTTCTTCTGTTAAGTCTTTTAACCTAGCAACTTTTTCATCAGCTTCAGATAAAACAATTTCTTTATTATCAATTTCAATAATATCTGACATCGCCATTGATGTTCCAGACAGCATTGAGTATTCAAATCCCAAGGATTTAATATTATCTAATGTTTGAGCAATTTCTTCTGAATTACGTTCATAAATTGCTTCAATTATTTTATCAATTGTTCCTTTTTTTCATGGTTGTAAAAATTGTTCTAAATGTTTGAAATGTTCCTTCAAATCTTCAACTTTTTTAACAAGGAAGAAATTTGGTAATGATTTTAAACCATCATTGCTAATTTCATTTACATAAATAAAATCTTTTGGTAAACCTCTATTAATAAGTAATCTACCAACTGTTGTTATAAAATATTTATAACCTTGCTTTATTTCTTCAACAAATTTTTGCGGAAATGAAGTAAGCAACATTGCAATTGGTTCATGAATATGAATATTTTTAGTAATGATTAAATTATCTAATTCATTAAGCGATTTAATTATTCTTGGGTTTTGGCTTACTTTAATAGCTGTTTTTGTTAAAAAGTATATACCTAAAACAATATCTTGCGATGGAGAAAGAATTAATTTTCCATCTTTTGGACCAAGAATATTTTTAGTTGAAATCATCAATTCTCTAGCTTCTTGTTTCGCTTTTTTTGAAAGCGGAACATGAACAGCCATTTGGTCACCATCAAAATCGGCATTGAATGAAGGTGTTACTAATGGGTGTAAACGAATTGCTTTACCCGAAGTAATAATTGGTTCAAAAGCTTGGACTGAAAGTCGGTGCAAAGTTGGAGCACGATTTAATAAAACCGGGTGTCCATCAATAACACGCGAGGCGTATTTTCAAATTCGATCATCATAAACTTCAATCATTTTTTTCGCTTGTTTAATTGAGCGTGTAACGCCTTCTTTGACAAGTAAATTAACGATAAAAGGTTCAAACAATTTAACAATCATTTGTTTTGGTAAACCAACTTGATGCAATAGTAATTCAGGACCAACACAAATTACTGAACGACCTGAATAATCAACACGTTTACCTAATAAGTTTTGTCTAAATCGCCCTTGCTTTCCTTTTAAATTTTCAGCAAGAGATTTTAAAGGTCGATTATCTTTTGAAAGAACTGGAACTTTTTTTCTTGTATTATCAAATAATGCATCAACTGACTCTTGAAGCATTCGCTTTTCATTTTGAGTAATTAAATCTGGAGCACCAATTTGTAATCATTTTTTAAGTCGATTATTTCTAATTAAAACTCGTCTATATAATTCATTAACATCAACTGTAGAGTGTCTTCCACCATCAAGTTGAATCAATGGTCTCATGTCAGCAGGAATTATTGGTAAAACATCAAAAATCATATCAGCTGGATTTTGACCAGATTGAATAAATGATTCAATAACTTTATGTCTTCTTAATAAAACATTATTTTCTGGATGTTTTTTAATATCATTATCGATTTTAATTTTTTCCGCTTGTAAATCACAATCAAGTAATAATTTTTTGATTGTTTCTGCACCGGTACCAATTCTAATATTTGAATATCTAGCAATAAAATTATTATATTCATAAAAATCTATTCCATAATTTTTACCAATTTCAGATGTTGACTCTTCAACAAGTTGATCAATTCTTGCTTTAATTTCTTTTTTTAGTTTATCATTTAGCGTACTTTTTCAAATTCCAGCTAATATTTTTCGATAAATTGATGGAGCGCTTTGAACAGGAATTATTGTTCCTTTTTTAGCAAATTTAGCAAAACCGCCATCATCAAAAATGATGTGAGTTTTAAAATATAAAACTGAATCTAATTCTTCTTGTTTTAAACCTAAAATTGATTTTATTGCTGAATAATGAACTTTTGAATATCAAATATGTGCAACAGGAGCTGCTAATTTAATATGTCCCATTTTTCTTCTTCGAACAAGTTTTGATTCAATTATTGTCTCGCCACAAGATGAACAAGGTTTACCAGCATCAGAACGCTTGTGTTTTTTTCCACAATTAG
>WTBJ01000027.1 GCA_013139135.1 Mycoplasmataceae bacterium
CATGCCGGGATTGAAGCGGCCTATGTTCTTGATAAATTAGGGAATGAAGTTTATCTTGTTACTTTTTCTGAAGATGATTTAGCTTTTTTACCTTGCAATGTTTCCATTGGAGGTTCTGCTAAAGGAATTGTTGTTAAAGACCTAGCGGCCTTTAATGCTTTAATGCCTATTGCTGCTGATGAAACACAATTACAAACTAAAGTTTTAAATCAGTCAAAAGGACCAGCTGTTCGTGCGCTAAGAGCACAAATAGATAAGGTTGATTATCCTAAATTTATTAAAGCAAAAATTCTTGAAACAAAGATTAAGATTGTTATTGATGAAGCATTATCATTAATAATTAAAAACGATGAAGTGCTTGGAGTTTATTTAAAAAATCACGGTGATTTACTTGCCGATGCAGTAATTATTTGTACTGGAACATTTTTAAGAGCTAAAACAATGAAGGGTTCAGTCATTAAGAATGAAGGGCCAGATCATAAAAAAACCTCTAAAGGAATTAGTGAACAATTATTAGACTATAAAATTGATTTGATTAGATTGAAAACAGGAACTCCACCGCGAGTTAAAACTTCTTCAATAGATTTTAGTAAAACGCAAAAAGAACCAGGATCAATTGAACCAATCTTTTTTTCAACAAATCAAAAACCAAAAAAGAAATATGAAAATATTGATGCATATCTTACTTATACAAATGAGCAGACACATAAGATAATTCACCGTAATATTAAAAAGTCATATCTTTATTCGGATGAAATAACTGGATCAGGTCCAAGATATTGCCCATCGATAGAAGATAAGGTTAAACGGTTCAAGGATAAAAATCGTCATCAGATTTTTTTAGAAATTGAATCTAAGCATTTAGACACAACGTATTTATCTGGTCTTTCTTCTTCAATGCCTAGCGAAGTCCAAGATAAATTTATTAAAACAATTCCTGGGTTTGAAAATGCAGAAATTGTTAAGTATGCGTATGCAATTGAATACGATGCAATTGATCCTCGACAATTGAAACAAACTCTTGAACTAAAAAAGATTACTAATTTATATTTCGCTGGTCAAGTTAATGGAACTAGCGGTTATGAAGAGGCTGCTGCTCAAGGTCTTTGAGCAGGAGTTAATGTTCATAACAAATTTCATAAATTACCACCATTTATATTAAAGCGAAATGAATCTTACATTGGGGTAATGATTGATGATATTACAACCAAGGGTATTTTAGATCCCTACAGACTACTTTCTTCACGAGCTGAATACCGCTTATTACTTCGAACAGACAACGCTACCAAAAGATTAAACGCCATTGCTTATCAAAATAAATTAATTAGTAAGGAAGAATTTACTTTGAACCAAAAAGAATTGCAAACTGTTGAAAAAATTAAAAAACAGTTATGAGATGTAAGATTAAAATTAACCAATCCTAAATTTAAAAAGATTTTAGATGAAAAAAATATTTTAATTGCCGTTAATTCAATTCCAGCAGAAAATATTATCAAACGTCCAGAGTTTAATTTAACAGAATTAGCACCATCTTTAATCTCGCAAATTCCTGAATTAAAAACACTTTCAAAGCAAGCGATTGAAATGTTAAATATTGAAGTTAAATTTGCTGGATATTTAGAAAAACAGGAACGAGAAGTTAAAAAATATTTGAAATATCAAAAATTAAAGTTGAATTCAACGATTGATTATTCTAAAATTCCAAACATTGCTATCGAGGCTAGAGATAAATTAAATGCTTTCAAACCGGAGTCAATTTATCAAGCTTCAAATATTCAGGGAGTTAATCCCGCCGATATTATGGTTCTTGTTAATTTTTTAAACAAAAAATAGATTATTTTTAAAATTAACGCTTTATATACAACCTAAAAATATTAGAGATATTTTTTTAATTAGTAATGATAATAATAAGGCGAGTGAAAAAAAGGCATAAATTTTTGATTTTTATTCATTTTACAGAAATTATTTTTGGCATTTTCTTGTGCACAAAAATATTTTGTAAAGACAACCTCTTCAAAAAAATAAAATCATTTATTTTGGCTTATCTTGCTCAAGTAAAAAATTATAATAATTTATTAAAATATTATTTTTAAAAATAATATAAGTTGTTATAATTTTTTTACTTTTAAATAATGAGTCGGTTAAACAACAATGAAAAAGAGAATAAAGAACTAAAGTATTCACTTTGAGCAATATTTGTCGGCCTAATTTCAGGAATAATTTTGCTTTTTGCGACTGGTCAATCAGTCGCTGATTTTTTTTATGCTCTATATCTTTCTAATTTTTCTTCTTGGAGAGACTTTGGTGCTTTGATTTCAATGATGACGTGAATCATCTTAATGGGTCTTGCGTTTCTCGTCTCGTTTAGGGCGGGAATTTTTAATATCGGAGCAGTTGGACAATTTGTTGGCGCGGGAATAGTGACCTTCATATTTATATCAGTGGTCCCGATTACCGGGAGATGAGCAATCATTCTTACAATAATAATTCCGGTTATAACCGGAATGTCGATTGCCTACTTTATCGCTTTTTTAAAAAATACCTTTAAGGTTAATGAAGTTCTTTCTTCAATATTTATTAACTTAATTATTTATTGAATTTATAAATGATTAACAAACCCAGCAATTCATCCAAATTACGCAACCAATTCTGGATCAACATTAATTCCAGGTAATTATTCATTACAATTATTTGGCTTAGGAGCCGCCTTTAATATTACGATATTCTTTGCAATATTTGCGTTAATCACCATGTTTTTAATGTACAGGTTTACGACTTGAGGATATAAGCAAGATTTATTAGCATCGGATAATAAAACTGCAACATATGTTGGTTTAAATTATAAAAAAGAATTTAGCAACACCTTTGTTTTATCTGGTGGTCTTGCTGGTCTTGCTGGTGCATCATATTATTTTGGATTTCATCAAAATCTCCCAGCGATAGGAACCGAACTATCAATTGACCCGTGGGTTGGTTTGACAGCCGCTCTAATTGCTTTTAATAATCCACTCGGCTTATTGTTCTCTGGCTTGTTTATTGCAATAATTCAAAATTCACGAGACGTTTTTGAACTATTAGGTAACACCGCCTACATGATCGATATTATAATGGCGGTGTTCATCTTCATCTTTGCAATTTCTAATGCAATGTTGCTTTATGACCCACATGAGAAACTCATGGAGTGATTCAAGTCCGATGATCTCGGTGGATCCCAAAACTTTGAATCGAACTTATATCCTGAAAATAAAAAAATCAAATCTCAGAGTTTTGTATCAAAGAATTTAGACTATTTTCGAAGAAATCACACTATATATTATGTTCGGTATAAAGAATTAAAAAATAAACGAAAGAAGGGAGATAAATAATGAGTTTAGTATCTATTTCTTTTCTATCAACATTTATTATGTTGGCTTCAATATATTCACTAGTTGCAATCGGGGGTTTAATATCTTCAAGGTCTGGAGTTGTTAACATCTCTCTTGATGGAACAATGATCATTGGTGCATTAGCTTTTGCTTCAATAATGCAATGAGATTTCCTAGTTAATAATTTTGGTTTCTTTGCTTTCTTCTTTGCTGCTTTATTTGCCGGAATTATTGGAATGATTTATTCACAGTTATTCTCTCTTGCGACCGTTAATTTAATGTCTGATCAAGTCATTGTCGGAACCGCATTAAACCTATTTGCACCAGCATTATCTTTAACAGTTTTATTCCTGTTTTTTAATCAAGATGTCTTAAATACTTTTCCAGATACTGGTGGTCAACTTAGTTATGCCTTCTTCTTTGCTGCAATAACAATTATTATTATTAGTTGTTTAGCGCTTCTATTATGAAAAAGTACTTATGGTCTTAGATTAAGATCAGCAGGAGAAAATCCATATGCACTTGAAACAGCTGGTAAATCTGTAAGAAAAATTAGACACCAAGCAATTAGCTTAACAGGCTTTATTTGTGGTTTTGCCGGAGGAATGTTTGTGATAGCAAATTCAAATACATTCAACGGTTCTGTCAATGGTTCTGGCTTTATTGCAATTGCTATTGTTATCTTTGGACAATGAACAATTTCAAGATCTGTTGTTGGCGCTGTTATGATTGCCTTTGTTGTTGCCTTAGCACAACCATTAATCATATGAGTTCCTGCAATTCCTTATGAATTATTTAATGTAATTCCCTTCGTTTTACCAATAGTCGCCTTATGTTTCCTTAAGAGTGGGAAAGCTCCCGCCGCTGAAGGTAAACCCTTTAGAAAGGACATTAGGGAGTAGATATGAATATTAGAAAAATCACAGCGTATTCTTTAGCAATAGTTATTTTTATTACAACATTTTCTTCAGTTGCAATTTCAATAGCACTAACACCATTGGTAATTCCACAAGTTACTTTAATAAGAGAAACGGAGTTGTATGATAACGGATTTAATGAAAACTCGTGAAACTCAATGGTTGAATATTCAGAAGATGAAGGTGTTAATGTTGGTCAAGTTAAAACTCTTGCTGATGTTTCTACAGTAACTAGACTTGCAAATGATCTTTACGGATTTGGCACTCAAACCATAATCACTTCTTCGTTTGTCTTTTTATGATGAATAATTGATTATGCACATAATTTAGACCCAGATCAATATATTATATATATTGATGATGATGGAACATTTGTTGATGGTTACATCAAAACTAGTTCACAAGTTGATGATGAAATGGTTGTTGACTTTAATGGTCTTTCTGGTTATAAATATAGCGAACCAGTGATTCCTAAAGATGAAATTCCTTTTGGTCAAGAACATAATTATGAACCAGTTTATTATCACACAACCTATTTTGATAGTGATGGAGGCGTTTATACATTTGTTCCAACGACCAATGATGATTATAAAAATGTAATTTCATCAACTTTTCAAGCTCAAGAATCATCTTTTGAGGCTGGGATAATTGGTGCAATGTCAGTTATTTACCGTTTCAATAATCCTGATGAATGAAAAGTTGGAACTTGAGGTGGGTTTAATATTCCATCAGTAATTTGAATGCTTTCAGGTTTTGAAGCTGGGGTTGAATTTACTAATCACTTCCTACTTGCTCCAGGTTATGATGTTGAATTAATTAATCAATTGGGCGGAAGTTCAGCTGAAGCATATGATGATAATAATTATAGTTACGAACCATGATATTCATATTCTTTCAATGTTGATTCAACAGGTGATGCTGCCGCTACTGGATTAATTAGTAATGGCGCTAAAGTTATTGCTCCAATCGCTGGTGGACAAACAAACAATGCTGTAAACCAAGCTTCACAAGTTGATGATGTTCAAATTATTGGCGTTGACGTTAATGCTGCTGATAAATATCCAGATGAAGGTGATTTAATTTTAACCTCATCATTAAAAAACACTGGTACTGCTCTATATAATCCAGATCCAACTATTGACGGTACTTTGGAAACAATAGACCTTGTAAATGAAAATGATTCATCACTCTATGAAGAGAACTTAACTGAAAACTGATCAATTGAAAATGGCGGTGTTTCTGTTGTAATTAGTGAAGAAAACGAAGTGATGTATCAAGAATTAAAAACAGATGCCCTAAACGGAGCAGCATGATATGATGATACGTATCAAGCAGAATTCGAAGGAGCCTATACCCTTCAAGACTTTTTAGATATCTCTTTCGAACTAATGAAAAGTGATCAAGGAATTACTCCAGGATCAATTCCAAATGATTCATTTGTTTTTGGTGGAAGCAATAATTATGACTACCCAAATTGAATCTAATTTAACATTTGAAACAAAAAAACAATTAACTTCTTTTATTAATTTCTTTTTAGAATATAACAAAGAAGTTAATTTAAGTTCGTTAAAAACCTTTGAAAAACTATGAGTTAGTCAGGTTATTGATTCACTTTTTGCACTAGAATTTTATGAATTAAAAAACAAGACCGTTTTAGACATCGGGTCTGGTGGTGGTTTTCCCGGAATTGTTTTAGCAATAACTTGTCCAAAAACACATTTTACTTTACTAGATTCTAATAATAAAAAAACAACCTTTCTCCAAAAAGTTGTTGATTATCTTGGTCTAAAAAATGTTTCTATTATTAACGAACGGATTGAAACAGCAACACTTAAAAAAGAAAGCTTTGACTTTATTAGTGCAAAAGCAGTTGCACCTTTAAATATTTTAGTTGAATTAAGCGCAAAATATTTAAAGGTTGGTGGCCAAACTATTTTTTACAAAGGGCCAAATTATATTAATGAATTGCCGCCTGATGAAGAATATTTAAAGCAAAAGTTAGGACTTATTTTAGAGCAAATTTATGCTTATGAGGGAAAAGAAAAAGTTTGTTTTACGTTAATTTGTTTTTCAAAAGCGCAAAAAACCAAAATTATCTATCCAAGACTTTTTCAACAAATTAAAAAAACTCCTTTATACTAAAAAAGGAATTATAATAATAGTATGAAAATAATCGCAATAACTAATCAAAAAGGTGGCGTTGGAAAAACTACCACCGCAATAAATTTAGCCGCTGGATTAGGAAGAAAAAATTATAAAGTTTTGTTATTGGATTTAGATCCACAAGCAAATTCAACAACTGGACTCGGGATTGAAAAGGAACAAATTAAGTCAGATATCTTTGATGTTTTAATTCATAATGTAAAATTTGATAATGCAATCTTACCAACAACGGCAAAGAATGTTTGAATAATTCCTTCATCAATTCAACTTGCTGGTGCAGAAATATTTCTTTCTTCAAAAACTTCAAATTCAGAAAAGATTTTTCAAGAACATTTCGATAATCTTGAATATGATTTTGATTTTATTCTTTTCGATTGTCCACCATCATTAGGATTAATTAATCGAAATGTCTTATCAGTTTGTGATGAAGTCTTAATTCCAATTCAAGCAGAATATTATGCTCTTGAAGGTTTAACTCAGCTATTATCGACAATTTCATTAGTTAAAAAAATGTTTAATTCTAAATTGCAAATTGGCGGAATATTGTTGACAATGTTTGATAATCGGGTAAATTTAGGTCAAGAAGTCAAAGAAGAAGTTTATAAATTTTTTAAAGAAAAAGTTTATAAAACAATGATTCCAAGAAATGTAACTTTAGCAGAAGCTCCTTCTGTTGGGAAATCAATTTTTGATTATAAAAGCAATTGTTCAGGTGCTAAAGCATATGAATCTCTTACCGAAGAATTCTTGAAAAATCAATTAAATTAGTCTCTATTGACCTTAAGGTTGTGTTGTATATAACACCAATATTTATGCGCCATTTTATCCGAGAAAAAATTGATAATTAAAATATGAATAGTAGATCTCAGACAAACCAAAAAGACTTGGGTTCAGCAAAACCAGACTATGGATTTAGTGGTGGTTTTTTAACTGTCGTTCAAAACATTGGTAAATCTCTAGTTTATCCAATTGCTGTCCTTCCAATGGCGGCGATTTTATTAAGGTTTGGAGTTATGTTTGAATCAATTGGAACTACTACTTTAGCAGATGGAACTAAAGTAACTAGTTCTTTTATGTATTGACTTGGTTTTATTATGCAAACTCCAGGGTCAGCTGTTTTTGATAATTTACCATTAATTTTTGCGATTGGAGTCGCTTTTGGTTTCTCCAAAGATCATCGTGGTGAGGTTGCCCTTGTTGGAGCAATTGCTTATTTAGTCCTTTTTGGTTTGGTCCAAAGTGAAAATTCATTATCATATCTCTTTTATCATAATGTCTTACAAGATGATTTTGGTAATTCACAATTACTCTTTATAACTCCAGCTGCCGATGGTGAAGCTGTTGGTGATCCAGTTTGATTATTAAATCTTGGTGTTTTTGGTGGAATTGAAGCAGGTTTAATTTCAGCGTATTGTTATAATCGATGATCAGACACACAATTAAACCCCGCTTTAGGATTTTTCTCTGGTCGAAGATTCGTCCCAATGGTTGTAATTTTAGTAATGATTGGGGTCTCATTTGCAACAGCAGCAATTTGACCATGATTCCAAATTATCCTTGTTGAAATATCATTAGGAGTTGTCGCCATTCCGTGACTTGGCGCTGGATTTTATGCCTTTGCCAATAGGTTATTACTTCCGTTCGGATTACATCAAGTACTAAATACGTTCTTTTGATTTCAAATGCCAATTACAGCTTATGGTCAACAAGTCTTTTATCTTGATCCATTAACTGGTGATTGAATTCCCCTTTTTGGTGACATTAATGCTTTCATCTCCGCTGGAACGTATGTTTCTGACGGGATTCAATTAGCTAATCATTTAGATGAACCGCCTATCACTGGCGATCCTGCTTGACTTATTTTGCAAGACGCTAATGTTGGAACTTTCCAAACTGGTTTCTTTCCAATCATGATGGGTGGGGTTCCTGCAATAGCTCTAGCCATGGCGTATAGAGCTGATGGCGAAAACCGCAAATCCGTTATGGCATTTATGTTCACTGGAGCAATGGTCGCGTTCTTGACCGGAATAACTGAACCGATTGAATATTCATTTATGTTTATTTCACCAGTCTTATACTTTAGTTATGCCGTCTTGTCCGGAATCATTGCATCAATAACAGTTGCGACACAAATTTCATTTGGATTTGGATTCTCTGCTGGATTAATTGACTTTATTGTTTCAATTCAAACAGCAGCAAATCTTTCTCCTTCAGGTTATTGATCAATTCTAATCATGCTTTCTTTAATCACCTTAGCGTTCCCACTTTACTTCTTATTAGGATACTTTATCATTGGTAAATTTGAAGTTGCAACTCCAGGTCGTCTTGGCAATATGACTGGTGTTAGCAATAATAACAATGACGATACCACGATGGTAAAATCCAAAAAAACAAAAACGGGTGCTAATGATAAATGAGAACGAATGGCTAAAGAAACAGTTGATTTAGTTGGTGGATTTGAAAATATTTATGACATAGATAATTGCATTACAAGAGTGCGATTAAAAATAAAAGATAATAAAATTGATCTTAAAGATATCCAAAAAATTGGTTATATCGGATATGCTCGAGTTGGTAAAAATTCTGCTCAATTTATTATTGGTCCTGAATCTGAAATTATTGCTAAAGCAATGACAAGGTTGAAAGAAACCGGTTATAAACCAAAGCAATCAATTCCAACAACAGATCAGGAAATTACTAAATAAGTAATTGTTAAAAATGACTAGAAGAAATAACTGCCACCTTGAATTAATTGTTTGAAACAAAGCTGATATTTTAATTGCTAATGAATTAAAAGTTGATCGTGTTGAATTAGTTGTTAATTTAGAACAAGGTGGTTTAACACCAAAACGCAAAGTTATTAAAGAGCTTACTAAATTAGCAACAATTCCAGTTCATGTTATGTTGCGCTTAAAAAATAGCGACTTTTATTATAATGAAAATGAATTTAATAAGTTGTTAAAAGAATTAAATTATATTAAAAAAACAAAGGCAACAGGAATTGTTTTTGGTAGTCTAACTTTAGATGACAAAATAAATGAAGATCAATTAAAACAAATTATTAAACATAAAGGTAATCTTGAATTAACTTATCATCGCGCTGTTGATGTTACAAGCAAATATTTGCAATCAATTAAAACATTAAGTGAATATCTCGAGATTAATTATGTTTTAACCTCTGGTGCTTATAATTTAGCTCTTGATGGTTTAGATAATTTAATCAAAGCAAGCGACATCATTAACAACAAGATTATTGTTGGGTCTGGTCTTAGTTTACAAAATCTTGATCACTTTAACAATTTAAAAAACATCTATGGTTTTCATTTTGGAAGTTCAATAAGAATCGAACAAGAATTAGACAAAGATTTAAATAAGTCAGAAATAAAGTTAATTAAAGAAAAATTAACCAACTAACCAATCATTAAACACAGTATTATATTAATAAAAAAATCTCAAGCAATTATTTTGAGATTTTTTTACGAAATTTTATTATTTAAATTTATCGATGCTTTTATCTTTAATTATTTCATTTGAAAAAGCGGAATAATTAAATAGGAATTAAAGCATAATTTAATAGAATAGTAATTTAATTTATTAAGGAAATAAATATGAAAATAAAAGGCTTAAATTTTAATAATGAAGCAATTGAAGTTGAAATAAAGGATGGTAAAATTGTTGAAATTAAAACTTTGACAAAAACTAAATTAACAAATTACATCATCCCTGGTTTTATTGATAATCACACTCATGGCGGATACGGGTTTGATTGAATTGATGCTAACAAAACAAAAACACTTAAATATCTTAAAGAAGTGGCTTTGAAAGAAGGAACTACTTCAGTTTGCGGGACAACAATAACAACAGCTCCTGAAATTGTTTTAAAGGCGATTGAGACTAATAAGGAATTGGTCAATGAGCCACTTAATGGCGCTAATTTGATTGGTTTTCACTTAGAGGGTCCATTTATCAATCCTTTAAAAAAAGGTGCTCATCCAATTCAATATATGAAACCTTTGACTAAAACTAATTTATTCGCAGTAATTGGTTCTGATAATTTAAAATATTTTAAGATCATTACCTTTGCCCCTGAACTTTCAACTGTTAAAGATGTTACTGAAATTATTAAAGAACATGAACTAAATTTACAAGTTGGTCATTCAGTGGCGCGTAAAAAGGATGTTAAAAAATATTTAAAACATAATTTAAGAGGAATTACTCATTTTAATAATGCAATGATTAAATATGATACTAGGGATAGTAGTTTAGCAAAATGAGGATTAAAGACTAAAGAGCTTTATATTGAATTTATTAATGATGGCGTTCATAATTCGCTTGAATTAGCACAAAATATCTATCTTAACAAACCAAAGGATAAGGTAATGTTAATTACCGATTCATTACATGTTAAAGGTTTGGCTGACGGTGATTATCAAGGTCCTAATTGAAAAATAACAAAACGTGATGGTGCTGCTTTTACTCCCGAAGGAGTATTAAATGGTTCAACCTATACAATGCATAATGCTTTTAAAGATTGAATTAAAATGGTTGGTGCAACAATGGAAGAAGCAATTCTTGTTACCTCAACAAACCAAGCTAAATATCTTGGTCTTAATAAAGGAAAAATTGAAATTGGTTATGATGCTGATATTTTAGTCCTTGATCAAAAATTAGAAATTAAGCAAGTGATTGTAAACGGTAAGGAAATAAAATAATGTTAATCAGCGGAAAGAAAAAACGGTTAGTAAAAGAAATTGTTGGACTTATTTCTAACGAAATTTGTGCAAATCCAAAAGCAATTTTATGTCTTCCGACAGGAAGTTCACCATTACCAATTTATGAACGAATAATTAATTTGCAACAAAAGAATAAGATTTCATTAAGTGAAATAACAACCTATAATCTTGATGAATATCTTGATCTTGGTGATGATGTTAATAATTTATCATTTCGTTTTTTTATGAATCAAAATCTTTTTACTCAAGTTGATATTGATTTAAAAAATACATATTTTCCAGACACTGTTGCTAAATTTAATAAAAAATTAGATGGAGTTGATGCTTTTGCTTTAACGTTAATTGGAGTTGGGTCAAATGGTCATATCGCCTTTAATGAACCAGGTTCTCCTTTTGGAAGAACTCAAATTGTTGATTTAACTAAATCAACAATAAATGATAATTTCTTAAAATATGATTTAAAACAGTATCCAACCAAAGCAATTACAATGGGGTTAAAAGATATCTTTGATAAATCAAAGACAGTTATTTTAATTGCTTGAGGAGAAAGTAAGCGCGAAGCAATCAATCAATTTATTAAAGCTAAAGAGTCTGGTGTTATTGATTTGCAATGACCTATCACTCACTTTATTAATCATCCAAACTTTACAATCTATACGGATTTAAAGTTTAAATGTTAGTTTGGGGGGAATGAAATTGTCGTTTAATTTTCTGCATAAGCTATAATTATTTTATGAATGAATTAAGTTTAAAAGATGATGTAAAAGGGAGATCAAAATTTCATGCAATTTCATCATATTTAGCTATGTTTCCAAAGGAAACGCCTTCTAAATATATTGAACAATATTCTAATGAGGGGGATTTAATATATGATCCTTTTTCAGGCAGGGGGACAACCTTACTAGAAGCAAGAGTCTTAAATAGAACTGCTATTGGAAATGATTTAAATCCTTTAGCTTACGTAATTTCTCGAACGCGAATTAATAAATTAAAAGAGGGAGAAATTTATAGTCGAATTGATGATTTAGAGTTTCAGTTTAATTTAATCAATTCAAGAGAAATATTTTCGAATAAAAAATTTGA
>WTBJ01000037.1 GCA_013139135.1 Mycoplasmataceae bacterium
AAATATTAGGTGGAACCTTTGCATTTAAAACAAAATCAATAGATGGAGATAAATTTAAGACTGGTAGAATGTTACAAACAAGAAATAGATTAATCAATGAAAATCCACCAACTGAAATAAACCTATGGACTTCAACTACTTCTAAAATAGATAGAAGTACATCGTTAGTTGTTCCAAGTGGTTTCACTAAATCAAGTACGAGTCCAAACTTATCATTTGATTATTCAAACTTTAAGTTTACGATTACACATACTGATTTAATTTCAACAAAAAGCGCATTTATATTAACTGATGAAAATGAAAAAATATTAATCGCAGTAAATCAAGATGGAACACTATTGAATGTAATTACATTTGATTTCGAAAATAAAGATAGTCAAGTTAATTATAAATATTAATAAAATAAAAAAGGAGATTTAAAATGCCAACAGTAAATTTAATTAAGGGGT
The DNA here is from genome assembly GCA_013139135.1 of Mycoplasmataceae bacterium. Lineage (GTDB taxonomy): Bacteria > Bacillota_I > Bacilli_A > Mycoplasmatales > Hepatoplasmataceae > Tyloplasma. Next base: position 450 of record WTBJ01000037.1, read on the forward strand.
ACTTTGATTTAAATGCAGAGTTTGTAAAAGCAGAAAATGAAAAGTTATCCAGAGCCACAAGTAATGCTAGTCAATTACAAATAATTACACCTATTGACACAGCATATGTAAGTGATGTTACGTTTCTATTAAATAGCGGTAGAACAGTTGAATATCAAACATTAAGATTTGAAGGAACAGAGAGTGTGGAAGTAAGTGCAAATGTATTTGAAACTTGGAATGTTTATGCTTATGATGTTCCTACTAATGTAGTATCAACAGTATCATTATTAACATCTTCACCGTTATATTATAGTGCTAGATTTAGAGAGATAGACCCTCTATTTTATGGTATTGTAAGTGATTATACTGATTTACCTACACTAGCGGAAGATTCTACATTAGTAGATGAAAACTTTGCTACAACAGGTACAACTACTCTAACTACATATGAATATGATGCGGATGCAGATGAGTGGAATGATTTAGGTTATGAAAAATCACCTTACACTCAAATATTACAAACTACACAAAGACAATTAACTGTTTTTCCTACTGTTTTAGGTAGTGAAACGAATATAAGTGCAAGTGAAGTAGATATCATTAGACAATGGCTTACTGATTTAGAAACTGATATAGAAACAATTAACGAATCTTTAAAACAACAAACTGATGGTGCATTTGAACCATTAAATGATGATGTGTGGTCTAGTGATTTAAGAATGGCTACATATTTAAAAGGTGCATATAGAACACTAGGATTAGATTATACATTTGGAGATACAACTCACGATAAGATTATAATTGGTGATAAAGAGATAACTAACAATGTAACTAATAATACATTAAATGTTAAATTAAACGACAATGTAACTGGTGAAATGTTCCAATTAGAAAATAGATATATGTATAACAATACTGGTTCTAATATTACTGATACACAAATAGTTTATGTTAGTGGAGCAAGTGGGCAAAAAGAAACTATTGCATTAGCAATAAATAGTGATAAATCAAAAGCACACAATACAATAGGTGTTACTACTGAAAGCATTGATAACTTATCAAGTGGTTTTGTAACATTAAGTGGTGTCGTTGAAAATGTTAATACAACAGGTGATTTTACTGGTGTTGGTGGTATAGATGAAAACTGGCAAGATGGAGACAAATTATATATTGGTTCTGTTGCTGGTAGACCTACAAATATAAAACCCGTTGCACCTTTATTTAATGTTGAAGTAGCAATTTGTGTAAATAGTGGTAGTGTAGGTGCTGGTATCATTGATGTTTTATTAGACAAAGTTCATCAAATAGAAGAAGCACCTGATGTTAAATTAACAAGTATAGTAAGTGGAGATTTATTAGTTAGAAATAGCACTAATGAATATTTTGAAAATAAGAATATAGATACAATCACATTTGATAAAACAGGGTGGCCAGTTGATGTAATGACTGATGTAGATATAGCCTTCGCATTTCCTACATTCACATTAACAATAAATAATGAACCTGATACATACCAAGAAAATGTTAAATATACAATGGCGGTAGGAACTTATACAGTTGATATTACAGCAACTGAAGGTAATTGGTATTTCACATTAAATGAAGGAGTATTAGAAGCAAGTCAAACAGTATGGGATTTAAGATTAAATAATCGTGTATTAGTTGCCGAAGGTTATTATGATGCAGTAAATAGCGAAATGGAATTAGCATACGAGTTTCATTCATATGAGATGAGTGGAGTAGACCATTTTAATGGACACTTTGGAACTAAAACTAGAGTAGTAAACGGATTAGCCGTAAGTGACAATGGTAGTGATGGGTTAGATGTAACTCAAGGTACTATGATGGATGAAGATATTGTTATTCAAATATTAGATAACGATACACCTACTGCAAAGTTTGAACAGCCATTAACACCGTTAAAATCACATAAATATTACTTTGAAGGTGCGAGTGGATTATTACGAAAAGTAAACGATAGTATAATTCCAGTATATCTTGTAGCGAATAAGATACAATTAAATCCATTTATTACAGGGGCATATTCTTTAGTAGATATGAACAATAATAAATTTGGTGCATATTGGATTGTAGATACAACAACTGTATCAAATCCTGTTAAGATATTTTTAGGACAAACTGAAAGTGATAGTTTAGATAACGCTATTGCTGATAATGGATTAGGTAGTATGAACTTTAATTCAATTCCATTAGCGGAAATAAGAGTAGCATATAGAG
>WTBJ01000003.1 GCA_013139135.1 Mycoplasmataceae bacterium
GATATCCTTTCTTGATTAAAAGAAAGAAAAGGTAACTTATAAAGTTCCTTTACCACAAAATTTTGAAAAAAAACTTAAAGAAATAAAAAAGGTATAATTAAGATAAATATGACAAAAATAAATATTATAGCCCTGGGGGGCTTAGACGAAAAAACGAAGGGAATGTATATTTTAGACATCGATTCTAAAATATATATTTTTGACGCCGGGGTATATGAACCATTAAATGATGAATTTGGGATTCAACATTACATCCCAAACATTACTTATCTTGAACAAAATCGTGATAAGATAAAAGGGATTTTCCTATCTTCAGCAAATATTTTAAAAATAGGAGCAATTTCACAAATTGTAAAATTAGTTCCAAAAATTGCTATTTTTGGTTCGCAATCAACAATTGATTCCTTGCCGATCTTCTTTGGTGAAAAAACAAACTCGTGAAACACAAAAGTTTTATCACCGAATCAAGCAATTAATCTTGGAAATAAAGTTAAGCCAATTCCTTTAACGGGGGCAATTCCTGGAACATTCGGTTATTCAATTGAAACACCAGATGGAAACATTGTTTATATGGTTGATTATATTTTTGATACAATTGATGAATATAAAAATGATCCAATAAGCGAACACGAAGCTTTGACAAACGGCAGGAACTTAGTTTTTTTATCCGATTCATTGAATTCAGGTATATTATCTTCAATTTCTCCTAAATTTAGGATTACAGAGAAGATTAGTGGAATTATTAATGAACCAAAGAGGATTCTTGTTGCTATTTATGAAGATGAAATTATTAATGTTATTGAAACAATTAATTTAGCAATTGGTGCAAAAAAACAAGTTTTCTTCACTGACAAAAGATTATTTAATCTAATTTTGATGTTAATGAAACGTGGAGAAATTTTAACTTATTCAATTAAAATGTTTGACGGTTACAAAAAAGATAAAGCAACTTCATCAATTATTATTATTTCTGGAACAAGAACGAATTTATATCAAAAAATTCTTGTTTATATTGAAGAAACAAACAACATCAAATTTAAAATTGAAAAAACGGACATTTTTGTTTTAGCAGCCCCACCACAGGCTGGAAACGAGCATGTCTATGCAAATATCACCAATAATATTTTTAGAATTAATCCGGAACTAATTAAGTTTTCAGTAGATGAAAAATTATCAATTCATCCATCTCAATTTGATATTAAAAATTATATTAAATTAATTAAGCCACTTTATTTTATGCCAATCCAAGGTTATTATAAGGAATTAATCAAAGCTAAAAATGTTGCGCTAATGGCAGGAATCCCAAGTGAAAATATTTTAATTATTGATAATGGTGAAGTGCTTGAACTTAATAATCGAAAAAATAATGGAGTTGTTCGAAAAATAAAAGATGTTGGAAGCACAATTATCGAAGAAGTAACTGACTCTGGTATTGCTACCGAAGTTGTTGAAAACCGGATGGCACTGGCTAAAGATGGTCTTTGTACTATTGGAATGATTTATGATCCAAAAACATTAAAACCAATTTCAAATTTCGATATTCAAATGCGCGGAGTTATTTTCGTAAATAATCAAGACCAGTTAATGTCACGAATTGAAGAATTAGTGTTATTAATTTTAGAAAGAAACAAATCAGACTTTAAATTAAATAAAGTAGAAAGTCAAATTAGAAAAGAACTTGCTAAACTATTGCGAGCACAAATTAAAAAAGTGCCAATGATTGTTTTAAAAATACAACCATATCAAATCTAAAATGTCATATCTTTCCGACCCGAAATCACATCATCAACATAGTACACGAACAAAAATTATTCTACTCGTTATTTTTATATTGAGTTTAGTTTCTATTTTTATTTTTCCAGTCATTGCAAATCCAGTTTATGATTTGCTATATTTCACTTTGATAATTACTTTTGGGTTTTATTTATCAATTTTATTCATTACAATATTTTGATCACTTATTCTTATTTATTTATTTTATAGTGAATTACCAGCGATAATTTTACATAATTCATTTTTTTATAAGGTGTTACTAATTATTGTTAGTTCAATATTATTATTTCAAGTCTTTTTTACTATTGGTAGTGATAATTGAGTTTACCACCAAAATATTTTTCATAGTTTATTAGTAAATTCTGGTTTTGAAAATGGATGAGCAAATAATTTTTTAAACATTGAAACTGGTTGACACAATCAATTGAATATGTTTGGGATTATTTCTTTTTCTATAATCATTTTATTTGGTGGGTGATTTTTTGCTCCATTCACCATCATTATTATTTTGTTATTTATATTTTATGGTCTCTTATCAATTTATTCTGGTTACGTTCATCCTTTAAAAATTTACGAATTTGTTAAAGAACCAATATTATCTAAATATAATGGTTTTAAACAAAAACCTTTATCTGAAAGAATATCAGAAATAAACAGGAGTTTTGATCGACAAAGTATTGAACAACAAAATATCGATGAATTATTAAGCGATCATGATGAAGAAAATGAAGAAAATGAATTTAACTCTGTTTCAAATGAAGTTGCATCTAAAGTAAGAAAAACAATTAATTCTGATAAAGACCATGATTATAAAAATATTTTTCTAAACGAACAACAACGTCTTGAAAAATTAAAACAAGAAATTATTAGAAAAAAACAATATAAAAAGGATAATCATCCAGAAAAAGCATTAACACCAATGCAAAAATTTTCTTTATTGCGCAATTTAGGTTCGATATCTCCTGTTGAGGGTCAAGATAAAAATTTTGATTTTCAAGAAGAAGTCGATAAATATTATGTGGCCCAGGACGATGATGACGAAAACACTCCAGTTTCTGGAAAACTTGGTAATCAGATAAACAATGATTTTAATCGTGAATTATTTGAAATATTTGCTAAAAATAGTCTTGAGCAAACTATGGAAGTTGTGCAATTTGAAACCCCAACAATAGATGTTTTTGCTGAAGCTGAAAAAACTTTAAATAATAATTTAACTCAATCAAATAAGGATTCTTGAAGTAATAAGAAAATTGCTAATGAATCAACAGCGGAAATAATTTTTGATGCCCGCGATCGTAATTTGATTACTTATGACACAAATTATTTAGATCCAAAATTTAAAAAAATCATTGATAAGGAAAAAAACGAGCATTTTTCACAAAATACTAATATCGAAAATAATTTATCTTCTGGGCCGATGATAAAGCAAAATTGTACAAATTATTTATTACCCGCAACTGATTTATTTAAAACACCAATTGATGATTTTAATTATAAAAAATTGAAAAGAGAAATTGACTTAAAAATCAATAAAATTACTAATTTATTTAGTCAGTTTAACGTTAAAGCAACAATTTTCTCCCACAAGATTGGTCCAATTATTACGTCATTTGAAATCAAACTTGATGAGGGGATAAAATTTGATGACATTATTAATCTTGAGCCAAATCTTAAATTAGAATTAGAGACAAATCGAATTAGAATTCAAGCTCCGATTCCTGGAAAAGCCTTAATTGGTCTAGAGGTTCCCAATCAAAATTATAAAATTATTCCTTTTATCCAAAATTTTGAGCAAATTAAAAATAGTAATGGTATTTTATCTATAACATTTGGTCATAATGTTTTTGGCAATGCAGTTTCCTTTGATTTGACAATAGCGCCACACCTGTTAATTGCTGATTTAACAGGTGATAACAAAGCGCCTATTTTCAATACTATCTTAGCTTCATTATTAATGCGATATTCTCCAAGTGAATTTAAATTAGTTTTATTTTCAACACAAAACGATGAATTTACCGTTTATAACGACATACCGCATTTATATATGCCATTAGTAACAAACAAAAGAAATATAGCTGATGCTTTAAATCAAATCAATAAAGAGATAAAACTACGATATAAATTATTAACGCAATATAATTTTAAATCACTGACTGAACTTAATATTCATTTAGCCGGGAAATCACTGAAAAAAATTCCATATTTGATTGTCATGATCAATGAATTACAAGATATCCTTTCTTATCTCCAAATTAATAACGAGGAAATAATTATTAATATTATTCAACAAGCTCAAGCAGTTGGGATTCATTTAATAATTGCAACAAAAACTTTATTAACAAACATCATTGCTCATGAATTAAAGACAAGTATTTTCTCCAAAATTTCTTTCCATGTTAATAGTGAACATGAATCAAAATTATTTTTAAAGCAAAAGGGTGCTGAAAAACTTTTGGATAACGCTGATATGCTGGTGTCTTTTTATGGTCAATTGCCTCAAAGATTACAAAATACTTACATTAGTAATCCGGAATTAAATAAATTAGTTAATGAAATTAAAAAACAATGTCAACCTGATTATTTTCATCACTTAAAACCCCTTGATGATAGTGAGAGTGATACTTTTTCTAATGATAATGATGATTTATATAATCGTGCAAAAGATTATGTAATCACCACTCAAAATGCGTCGATTAGATTATTACAAAGACACCTTGGGATAAGATATAATAAAGCTGTTAGTCTTATTGAAAAACTAGAACAAAATGGAATAATTAGTTCACGAAATAATTTAAATAAGCGAAAAGTTTCATCAGAAACAAAGAGGAATGAATAATGATTGGAAATATAACTTTAGCCGAGGCGAAAGACAAAATTAAAAATAATAAAAACGTTTTATTAATTTTTTCAACCGATTGATGCGGAGAATGTAAAATGAACACCCTTATTTGGGAAAAAGTTTTACCGGAATATGAAAAAACTTTGGTCTATTTTAAGATTGATGTTGATAAGCAAAAATTATGAATCGAAAATGAGAATCCTGATTTTAAAATTAACACCGTTCCAACAATTATTGGTTATCAAAATGGAAAAATTATTTTTACCCAAAAAAACTTTTTACCAGAAGCTAAGCTAAGAGCACTCTTAGAACAATTTTAAATTACATAATTACTAAATTATGTAATTTTTATAAATGATTAAAGAAATTACCAAATATGTTGATCTAAATAACGAAGAAATAATACTTATTAATAAAATTAATAAGCGCCTTTCGTTATTAGAATATAAGGTTAACGATTTTTTAATTCAGAATGAAACTATTTCGTTTGAAGCAATTAAAAAAAGTTTTGTCCCAGATGACAAAATTCAAAAAATAACAAAAAATAATTTGAACCAAGTTAATCAGTTTATTAAAAAAATTGATATTATTCTTGAAAACAAAGTTTATTCAATTGTTGGATCAAGCAATCTTAAAGAAGAAAAACGAAAAATAACAATCGAAATTAATCGCATTAGAAATACCTTAGATAAACTTGGTCTTTTATATCTTGAAAAGGATAAGCAAGCAGTTTTAAATCAACTAAATAATTTAGTTATTTTTAAAAAACTTAATTCTTTTAAAAATAATGATAAAAAAATCACAGTCCGTTATCATTATCAACTTAATAAATTAAAAGAGCTAGTTGAAAATAAGGAAATAATTAATATGGATATTAATCAAAGTGATTTTGATTTTTTTAATCAATTAGATATTCTCGATAAACCATGAACATTTTGAGAAAATAAAGTTTTATTATTTATTTCAATTATAATTTTTATAGTGGTTTTTGTAATCATTGGAGTAACAATATGAACAATAATAATTTAAGAATTTCAATTGACGGTGGTGTTGCAACCGGCAAATCAACAATAGCTGAAATGTTAGCAAAAAAATTACATTTAAACTATTTTTCAACTGGAAAAATGTATCGTTTAATTACTCTTTTTGCTTTAAAAAATAACTTGATTGATAGCGAAGACGAAATCATTAGTGCTTTACAAAAAGAAAAAATATGAATTAAAAATTCTCATTTAAAATCATCAATTCCTTTTGATAAATTGGATTTGGAAAGTGATGAAGTTACTTTATGCGCTCCAAAGGTTGCTGCAATGAAAAAAGTTAGAGAGTATGCCAGAGTTTTACAAGAGGAACTTGTTGTAAAGGGTAAAATAGTTCTTGAGGGTCGTGATATTGGAACAATAATCATGCCTAATGCTGATTTTAAATTCTTTTTAGTGGTATCTCCGCATGAGGCTGCAAAAAGAAGACAAGCCCAAAACATTGAAAATAATTTTTCATCAAATTACAATGAAATTTTTGCAAATATAATTAAACGAGATAAGGAAGATACTAGTCGTGACATTGCTCCGCTAATTAAAGCAAACTCTTCGATTACAATTAATACAGATAATAAAAATCTCACTCAAATAATAAACGAAATGTTAGGACATATCAATGAAACAAATTAATTTACCAACAGTCGCAATCGTTGGTCGACCAAACGTTGGTAAGTCATCACTTTTTAATCGTTTAATCGGAAAAAGATTGTCAATTACTTCTAGTAAAGAGGGAGTAACTAGAGATAGATTATTTAATCAAGTAAAATGATTGGGTAAAAGTTTTAATTTAATTGATTCTGGAGGATTTTTAAAAGATTTAAAAAAAGATTTTCAGCAAGAAATTAATGCTCAAGTTGAAATTGCAATTAATGAATCAGAACTAGTCCTTTTTCTAGTTGATTCACTTGAGGGTGTAACTAAAAATGATTTAATTATTGCTAAAAAACTAAAAGCAATTAAAAATAAAAAGATTATTACTGTTGTAAATAAATCTGATAATCGAAAATTAGTTCTTTCAGCATTTGATTTTTATGAATTAGGTTTTGGAGAACCGATTGCAATATCTTCAATTCATGGAATTGGAATTTCAGATTTATTGGATGCAATCATTAAAATTTTACCAATTAAGCAAGAGGAAATTGAAAGGCATTTTCGTCTTGGAATTATTGGTAAACCAAATGTTGGAAAATCAACGCTTGCAAATACATTACTAAATGATCAAAGAACTATTGTTTCATCTATTTCAGGAACAACTAGAGATGCAATTGATTCTAAATTAATTTACAATAATAATGAATATATTATTACTGACACCGCTGGTTTAAAAAGAAATAAACAAGCCTTAGACGACATCGAATGATATGCTGAATTAAGAACTAATTTAACCATAAATAATTCAGATTTAAATTTATTATTGATTGAACATGTCCAGGGGATTACGGTAATTGATGAAAAGATTATGGGAATCATTAAGGAACAAATTAAGCCAGCGATAATTTTAGTTAACAAAAGCGATTTAATCTCTTATGAAGATCGTCTTGAAATAGTCCAAATTATTAAAGATAAATTCAAGTTTGCTAGTTATGTTCCTGTTGAATTTATTTCGGCTAAAAATAACAAAAATATCCCAAAGATATTTTCATTAATTGAAAAAATAAGATCTGATCTAGTTCAAGAAATTAATAAATCTAAATTAAATGATTTCTTGATGGATTTACAAATGATTAAAAAACCACCACGACATCACGGGATTGAAGTTAAATTAAGCTATATCACTTATTCAAATACGTATTTTCCTCATTTTATAATTTTTTCAAATCATCCCAAATACCTTCATTTTTCATATTTAAGATTTATTGAAAATCAAATTCGTAAAATATTTGACTTTACAGGTATCCCAATTAAGATTACTGTGAAAAAGAAAAATCAAGATATTTAAAAACTAACCACAAAATAAACTCATTTTTTAATATAATTAAAATGTATTAAATAAAAAAACATGTTATTTAATATTTAGGAGACAAAATGAATAAAAATGATGTTATTAGTAATATTGCTGATGAACTAGATATTAGTAAGATAGATGCTAAAATCGCTTTTGAAACTGTTTTCGACTCAATTGAAAAAGCACTAAAAATTGATAAAGAAATTTCTTTACCAGGATTTGGAAAATTTGTTTTAACTAAACGATCAGCAAGAACCGCAAGGAACCCACAAACTGGTGAACCAATTCAAATAAAAGCTTCGTGAGTTGTTAAGTTTAAAGTATCAAAAACCTTAAAAGATAAATATAATACTTAATTATTAAAAATTCAAAGAAGTTAGTAATGACTTCTTTTTATTTTTAATAATTCATTATAATATATAATATAAGATATAAAAAGGAGTGACAATGGGGACGTATGGATGAGTAATGTTTTCTTTATTTATTTTGATTTTTGTGTTTATGTTCTACGGAATTTCTGCACAATCAAAATTTAGAAAAACAAACTTAAAATGATCACAAGTTAGAGCTAAAAATAATTTAACTGGAGCACAAATTGCTCAAGAGATTTTGGCAAAAAATGGAATTCAAAATGTTGTTGTAATGCAAGGACAAAAAGAAGGGGTTGATCATTATGATCCACGAAAAAATCATATTGTTTTATCTCCATCGACCTATGGTTCTGCTTCAATATCTGCACAAGCAATTGCTGCTCATGAAGTTGGTCATGCATTGCAATGAGCTCATCAAGAATTTTCAATTAAAATTCGTGATTCACTAGCTGGTCCGGTTGGGGCAATTCAAAAAGTTACTTCAACAATGATGAACATCGCCTTCTTCTTTCTTTTTTGAGGAATATTATTTAGCAATGGAGGTGTCCAGGGTTGAATGATGTTTTGAATGATTAGTGCAACTGTAATGTATGGTGCTGTTGGTGTTTTCCAATTAGCGACTTTACCTGTTGAATACGGTGCTTCAAGAAAAGCAAAGCATCAATTAGCCAGTCTCGGTTTTATTGAAAACAAATCAGATGAGGGCACAAACGAAGTTTTATCTGCAGCATCAAAAACATATTTGATTGCCTTTTTAATGACATTAACAATGTTTTTATATTTATTACTTCGCTTACTCGGTTCAAGAAGGTAAAAAAAATGAACGAAGTAATTTATCAATTATTTAATGATGATTTAATTGATAAGGAAAAACTCTTATTAAAAAAAGCAAAAGTTTTAGGAATAACAACAGAACAAGTTATTCTTATTATTAATTTATTGCATCATAAAAAACATTGCACAATTAGACAAATAGCAATTGATTTAAACATTGAACAACAAGAAGCTGAGACTTTAATTAACGAATTATTGGAATTAAATTTTATTAAAATTGATTATCACAAAAAGGATATGATTTTCAATTTTGATCTTTTATGAGAAAAAATGATTATGTTATATTTGGCTCCAGATCAAACAAACTCAATGGATGAAAAGACCATTTGATTTATCAATCGTTTAAAAATTATTAATGAACCAATTGTTTTCAAAACAATTAAAACATGAATAAACAATGGCGGGTGAAAGCGAATGCTTTCAATGGTTGATGGTCTTACAAAGTTAAAAGCAGATCAATCGTTAGAATGAAAAACAATTAAGAAATTATACGAAAGCGAAGAATCAAATAAAAAAGCGCAAGCAGAACAATTAAAACAATTGTCAAAAGCTAACTGGTTAGTTGATTAAAATAGTTTTCTAAACATTTTAAATCAATTTCAGTTCCAATTTCAATAAGGGTCTCAACATTGAGACTTTTTTTGATTGTTTGATTGCAGTACACTAAATAATCATCGATTGATACAGCGATGACTTTTTTCATTGATACGCAGTTAAAAATAATAATCCCCTGACCGCCAAATTGTTTTATCTTGCTTAATTGCTTCATTTGATGAGCCTTCAAGCGCTTTAACTCAAAACGTTTATTTGTTATTTCCTTTGCTTCAAGTAAAATAAATTTTGTATTGAAAATTCCAATAAAATCGCATAATGCTTTTTGAGCATGGATGACTTTCTGTTGGTTGTTTTCAATAATTAATCTAATTGGTGTTGGCGATTTAATAAAGAATCCTAATTCCTTTTTTGTTAAGCTTGCTAATGCTAGAGATAGTTTATTTTCGAATGATCTTCCTTTATTCATAATTACAAATTAGGTAAAAAAGATTTTTTTTTATATAATACTTAAGTACTGACCAATCGCTGCTTAATTGTAGAGGAAAGTCCACGCTAGCACAAACTGCAATGTTTGTAGTGTTCATGATGAAGGAAAAAATAACTTCATGCACATTTTTAATGTGACGGCAGGCTCTTATCTAAGTGTTTTATATACATATGGTAATCCTTGAAAGTGCCACAGAGACGAATTTTTTAGAAATAAAAAAGTGGAACGGGTAAACCCCATGAGCTAGAAACCCAAATAAAGGCGTAGCCTATGGTAGGGGAATTTAAATTCAAGAAACAAATTGAAATTTAAAAGATGATTTATCATCTAGATAAATGATTGGATAAAACAAAACGTGGCTTACTGGTATAAAAAAGAACTATTAATTTAATAGTTCTTTTTCTTATATAATTATTAAATAATATAAGAACTTATGGGAGCAATAATATTTTTAGTAATCTTCTTTATAATCGTTGGAACACTATTATTAGTGGCGTTTTATGGAGCAAGAAAAGACAAAAGAGACAAAACAATAAAATTAACAAAGGAAAATCGCATTGAAAACAAGGCGGTTATTTCTCATGCTAAATTATATTTAAAATTAAATTCTTTAGTCAATTTCATTGAAGAACAAACCAAGGATTTTGATGCTTCAACAGCGCCACTCTCAATTGGTAAACTTAATGCACTTGCCCAAGATGAACTTAGGTCAATTCAAAAGTCTCAAGAGTTAAAAGACATCTTTGCTTCAGAAGTGAGAAAGCAGGAATTTAAACCGGTTATTGATAATTTAATAAAAAATAAACCAACTAATTGATCAAAGGATGCTTTTTTTGCTGTTTCAGTAATTAAAAATAAAGCAAAATTTATTAAAGAAGAAGAAGAATTTAGTGATGTAAGAAATGAAGTCGGAGAAATTCAATGAAGTTAAAATGAAATTTTCCAAATATTTTAGTAGTAATACGAATATTAATTGCAGTCGTTATTTTTGGGTTTCTAACATTTTTTTCTCTTCAAGACCAAGTAATGAATAATAATCAAATTCAAAATATTTGAATTATTTATTTATGTTTAAGTTTATTTATTATCGCTTCTCTTACTGATTATGTTGATGGATATTATGCAAAAAAGAATAATCAAATTACTGATTTTGGAAAATTATTTGATCCATTGGCAGATAAGATTTTAATTAATTCAATTTTAATCTTTTTTACTGTTTTTGGCTGAATTCCAGTTTGAGCAACCGTGCTCTTTATTAGTCGAGATTTGTTGGTTGATGGTTTAAGAATGCATCTCGCAACTCAAGGTAAGGTAGTTTCTGCTGGAATATTTGGAAAATGAAAAACATTTTTTCAAATGATTGGTTTGATAGTCCTTTTTTTCCCAATGACACATCATGTTGGCATTAATAATTCATTTAGTTTTACGACATTGGGATGACAATCACTTTGATTATCACCAATTTTTATTGCGTTATTTTTTTCCTTATTCTCTGGTGTAAAATATTATAAAGACGGATTGTGTTTAAAAGGATAATTTATGAATGGAACAAAGAGCAATAAAAATGAATTAACTAAATCACAAAAACTTGAGCGCCGTCACTTCATTATCAAGGGAATTGGCTACATTTTTTTATATGGAGCAATTTTATCATTTATTGCTGCTGTTTTAACAGCAGTTGCTCCGGAAGCAATTTTTGGAGATTTATATGATTCAATCAATAATGACTTTAATGGTGAACTTTCTGCTGAAATGGTTCAAGCATGATGAATTGCTGGTTTTATTTCTTCGGCATTTTTTCTTTTTTTTGGATTGTTATTAATTATTTATGGCCAATTTAAAACTAAGTCATCAAAAAAAGAAAAGACTTTAGAAAAAAATAATTAAATTACTATGAATGAATTATTTCTCTTATTAAACAAACATAATCTAACTATCGCGACAGCGGAGTCAATCACTGGCGGTTCCTTTGCTAGTGAGATTACTAAATTACCCAATGCTTCAAAAGTTTTCAAAGGTTGTATTGTGAGTTATTCAAACGAGTCTAAACAAAAAATTTTAAAGGTCAAAACCAAAAATGGCGTTATCAACCAACAAACAGCAACTCAAATGGCAATAAAAGTTCGAAATATTTTTAATGTTGATTTTGGAATATCTTTCACTGGTAACGCTGGTCCTATTTCAATGGAAGATAGACCAGTTGGGTTAACTTATTTAGCAATCAGTTTTAATCATCAATTATTTGAATTTGAATTTCAAGCTAAGTCAGAAAAGCGAATTGAAATAATTGCAGAAACAATTATTTTTTCGATTGAAGAATTAAAAAAAATTATAAAAAATCATTATCTTTAATCTAATTTTAATGATGAGGTAAAATGAACGAAGAAGAATTTACTAGTTTGATTAAACAACTAGAAAAAGAATACGGTAAAGAGGTAATTATGCGTCTTGATGGTAATCTTAAAACCAAAATAGCAACAATCCCAAGTGGATCGTTACTTTTAGATTATGCACTTGGGGTCGGAGGATATCCTAAAGGGCGAATCATTGAAATATACGGACCTGAATCATCTGGCAAAACAACAATAGCATTGCACGCAATTGCTGAGATTCAAAAACTGGGAGGAATCGCCGCTTTTATTGATGCCGAACATGCTCTAGATATTAATTATGCAAAAAGAATTGGAGTTGATCCAAAAAAAATAATTATTTCACAACCAGATTCAGGAGAACAAGCATTAGAACTTGTTAATGATCTTATTAATTCTGCTCGAATTGATTTAATCATTATTGATTCTGTTGCCGCTTTAGTTCCTCTTGCAGAACTTGAAGGTAGAATGGATGAACAACAAATGGGACTACAAGCGCGAATGATGTCAAAATCAATGCGTAAATTATCAGGTTCAATTAGCAAGACACAAACAACAGTTATTTTCATTAATCAAATTAGAGAAAAGGTTGGTGTTATCTTTGGTTCGCCAGAAATAACACCTGGTGGAAGAGCATTAAAGTTTTTTGCGTCAGTCAGAATTGATATTAGACTTAAAGAGCGGTTGAAATACAAAAATGAGTTTATCGGACAAAAAATTAAACTAAAAATTGTTAAAAACAAAGTTGCTCCCCCTTATAGAGAAGTTGAAACAGAATTATTTTTTGATCGAGGGATTGATAGGATTTCTGAATTAATTACCTTGGGAATAAAATTTAAAATTATTAAATTGTCAGGTCCATGATATTATTTTGGCGAACAAAAACTGGGTCAAGGTAAAAAAGAGGCGATTGCAACGATTAAAGAACTAAATTTAGAGCCAAAAATCAAAAAATTAATAGATAAAGAATTTGATAATTAGCTCTTATTTAAAAAAGGATATAATTTAAATATGAAGATATTAATAATTGGTGATATTTATGGACAACCGGGAAAACGAATGATCCAAAGTTATTTACCTAGTTTAAAACAAACACTAAAACCAGATATAGTTATTGCAAATGCCGAAAATACTTCAATTGGTGGTAAATCATTAATCAAAAAAGACTATGATCTTTTGAAAGCTGCGGGAGTAGATTATTTCACGATGGGTAATCATACCTTCAAAAACAGAGAAATCAACGACTATATCGATGATGTGCCAGATTTAATTCGTCCAGCAAATTGACCAGGCAACGTAAAAGGGAGGGGTTTTTTAATTTTTGAATATAACAACAAGAAAATTTTATTATTAAATTTATTGGGTCAATCATTTATGAATATTCCTGGAATCAATCCTTTTACAATTGCTGATGAAATTTTAAATAATAATAAATACGATCTTGCAATAGTTGATTATCATGCTGAAGCAACAGCTGAAAAAATTATTGTGGCTAATTATCTTTCAAAAAAAGTTCAGATTTTTTTTGGAACACATACACATGTTCAAACAGCAGATGAAAGAATTTTAAATAAAAAAACCGCCTATATTACCGACGTTGGTTTTACAGGTGTGTTTGATTCAGCTATTGGTGCTGATTTTAAAGCGGTGACAGCAAAAATGAAAGACGATATTAAATCTAAATTTATCGAAGCTCAAGGTCCCGTTCGTTTGAATGCTATTTTAGTGACTTTATATGATAATACATTGAAACCTTATTCGATTGAACGAATTCAATTCACTCCATAAACAGTTGAATATAAAAATAAGTGGTAAATAACCGCTTATTTTTTTATTTAATTTAATAATGATCACCTCCTTAAAAAATTGCGAAATCTTTTTTTTAAGGAGGTATTTATGTCATAATAAGAGAGGTATCAATTAGGGAAACAAATTGGATATTGAAAAATAACTGCGATGTTAAAACGCAGTTATTAGTATCTTAATTTATTTTATTCCAAACCGAACGATGTCGATAGATCTTTGAAAACTAAATA
>WTBJ01000041.1 GCA_013139135.1 Mycoplasmataceae bacterium
AATAGATAGTTTTTTGATTAATAGTGATATACTAACGGGTTATAATCCTCAACCTAATTACAGATTAGGAGTTTATGAACCTTATATGATAGATTGAGCGGATCTATATACAGCGACGGCATTTTGCGAGGTTTTAGGTTTTGATTATTTATCGCATATTATGAGTCCAAGTATTGTTAATAGTAATACGGCTTTATATTGGTTTAATACTTCGCAATGGTGGGACTTTAATGCAGATATAAGGAGATTTTCAAGTATTGTATGTGATGATGTTTGATGAAGTTGAACAACTTGAACGGGGAGCATTATCATTAATAATATTAATAATAATCCTTGAATAAATAAAAGTATATTTGACGAAAATACTCTAGTTGAGATATACAAATACGAAGCTATAATAATGGTTTTAATTATTTTAAATACTTTTTTTATGAGATTATTTGACAAAAAGCCTAAACCTAGCTGATTTTTATAAATAAAAAAAATAGATCATTTAATGATCTATTTTTTTTATTTATTTTTATAAGTAAATATTTTATACATGATAAAAATACACGTTTTGCGAAATGGAATGAAGCAAAACTTGCATTTTTTTTATTCAAAATACTAACTTGAACGTCATAACTATACAAACTTATATTACTTTTTCAAGTTTAATTATTTTTCTTTTGTATTTTTTTCTTTTTGTACTATTATTATGCCTGTAAAAACAAAAACAAAAACAAAAACAAAAACAAAAACAAAAATAATTAAAACCTACGAAATGGATCTAATAAAAAAGATACTTATACTTATTATAATAAGTATAACACTTATATATATACAGTTTATACTATTATGAGTATATAAAATTATAACCGTTAAAAAGGGGGTTAATGACTGTATGATCACGTATATACAAGAATTATATAAAAATAACTTAATTGTATGATATTGGTATAAAACCCCTTATTTTTATCATATATCTAGCGAAAAAATAGATAATTACGGTATTTTACTTGGTAGGGTAAAAGGATGCAATTTTTGGAATAAAAACAATATTATAATAAGTATATCTAATACAATATATTGTAAATTATCTTATAGTGTAAAAAATTAAAAAAATGTTTAAAAATATTATAATATGAGTGATTATCTTTTTTACGTTACAAGGTATAACTTTTGGGGATACGTCCTTGGGGGCTTTATGTGTAGATCCTTATCAAGTAAATTTAAAAACTTTTGTTTTGTGATGAGATCACACAAACGAAGCATATAACACGAATACGAAAATATTATGCGTAACGCAAGCAACAGGATATACGACGGGGATAAAAATTTTAGATTATGTTTGAAATTTAGAGTATTCACAATTTTATAATTATTGTTGAGCGTCGGGGTGGTGGACTTCAAATGAAACGACTATTGTAGATTATTTTTGAGATTATTACATTTTTACAAAATGGATAAAGACTTGATACATAGGGGCTAGCTTACATGTAATAAGGAAAAACGGCGTAAATAATTACTATAATTTACAAAACTGTGGTAGTTCCTACGGGGGACAATTTACTTTTGATGATGATTATTTCTATTTTTGAAATGTAACAATAGAAAGAGCCACTTGAAACTCTTCTAATTTGTGATTAGGGGTTTCTGGCGCTTGAATTAGTACGGGGGGGCATTATGTGAAATTTATATTAAGCAATAAAGCAATTGTTAAAAATTTTATAAATGATACATCCGTAATATATGCATACGATAGTCTGATCAATACTTTATTATCGGAAATAATAACCTTTTCTGGGGTGCCTCTTTTTTGAACTTTTAATATTTTCAAGGCTTGAGATTTAGAGCAGTTTTATTATTCTACGGGATATAAAACCCATAAAATAATAAACAATAATACGGTCACGGCGTCTTTTGATGGGGTTTTATCTTATGTAAGTAATGACGGGGTAAATGATACTTTGCACTTAATACCGCCCGGGGCATTGGTCGATGTTGATTTTGACTATAATAAACATTCTGCGTATGTAACTTGATCTTGAACGGCTAAAAGAATATATTATATTTTAAATTGAACTTTATTTTTTAATAATGATCTTTCTGTAATAGATAGCGGTGAAATTATAGATAATACTTGAATTGATCCAGGGGGTGAAACGTGAACGGGTATTATTAATATATGAACCGGATCCGGTTCTATTACTTACAACCAAGATATATGGAATTTTGATATAGACGGCGACGGCGATATTGAGCTATTAAATTGAGAAATTTTTATTTGAATATGAAACGTAATAAAATATTATTTTAGTAAAATGATCAGTTTTTTTTCATCCCTAGCGGATCTTATTCAAAGGCTTTGAGATATTAGCACTGACGAAATAAAAACAATATCGTTACGAAGTTTATTTTTTAATAAAGTACATGCAGAAAATGAAATTGCAACTATATTTAATAGTGTTGATAAAGAGGAGTTTAAAAAAACCTCTATTTGAAAAATTGACACTATATTAAAATGATTTATTTATTTTTTTATTTTGATTTTCTGAATGTCATTTTTTATATTTGTTAATAAAAAGAAAAATGATTAAAATATTATTATTATTGTTTGTGATTGTTTTAATTTTTTCAAGTAGTTTATATTTTTGAATTTTTGATTTAATAGGGGTTTATATTACTGCTTTTAATAATGATTATTTATCGTATCTACCTTTAGAAATTAGACTATGAACCTTATTAGTTTTTTTGGGGGTTTCAATTGCGTTTGTAAAGTCTTTTATAAATTAATATAAATTAAATGGAGGAACCTAAAAAAGATAACTTAAATTTTATTATAAGCCAAAATAAAATAGTAAAAGTTGATTTAATAAACAAAGAAGAAATTAAAAGGGGGGGGAAGTTAAGTGCATGATATATTTTTGAAACCAGTCAAAATATTCAAATTTTAGATAAGGATTATGGGAAAAGTTCCGAACTAATGAGATCATTGCTTGAAGAAGAAACAGAAGAAAATTGAGTTGTTAAAACTGTGATCTTTTTAATAATTGGGTTTATTATTCTATGTTTTACTATATTTTTAATAATATACTTTACTTGAGAAAAGCCACCAGATAAAAAAGTAGTAATAAAAAAAGATCCTATAATAGAGTTAAGAGATATTGAATTAATAAATAAATCAAAAGGAGTTGAAAAAAATAAATTGCCTAAGGAAAATAATAATATTATACAGCCTTTAAGTTTTGAAGTATTACAAAAGGATTTTGATTTAAAAACCTTAAATATAGAAAATACAAAACTTTTATTAGAAAATGAAGAACTAAAACAAATTAATATTTTGTTAATAGAAGAAAATGAAGAATTAAAACAATATTTAGAAAAGGAAAAGGAAAAAAACACTATAAAGAAAGACATAAACAATTGATTAGAAGAGTTTAAACGTTATTTAGGTCATATATTATACGAGGGATGTTTAAAAGAAGAGGAGGACGGTAAAAAAAATAAATGTAAGGATTTATATTATAATTTTGTTAAAAATAATGATTAATATTGATTTAAGTGATTTAAGTATAAGTACGTATGTGTTGATATTTATGTTATTATCATATATATATTTAAGATATAAACAAAAATATATACAAAAAAAATATAATATTGATAATTTTGAAGTCTGGGTATTTACACACCTAGTTGACTATTATAAAAATCGATGAAATAATGAAAAGCAAAGCGTAATATATAGTATTAAAACTATTAAGGTTTTAAAAACTGACGATTTTTTTAAATTATTATAAATATATATGATAGCAAATAATATAGTAAAAAAGTTTTTATCAAATATTTGACTTTTTGAAAATGTACTTTGAAAGTACTCGAATTTAGTCGCAATAAACCAAAAAAAAGAGAAAATTAAAAAGATACTTTTTGAGGTTTACGGGTATAAAGATATATATGATGTAGTACCTCAAGAGCTAGATAATGAATGAGTCGATAAATTCTTGCGTACTCTTTTTACATACCACGAAAACCCGAGGGCTTTAGAGCTTGAAAAACCAAAATAATTTAAAAAATAACTAAAATTTAAAAAATGATTAGAAAATTAATAATATTATGATCTATTACAGGGGTCTTATATACAGAGTATAAACGATTTAATATAGTTTATACTTTAGATAAACAATTAAAAAAACAAAAAACTATAATTGATCAATTAAAGTTTGATAATAAAATACTTAAAATAATTACAGAGGGGATTAAAAACACAAGGATAAATATAAAAAATAAAAATATAAAAAATGGATCAAAGTTTAAGCCAAAATATAGAAAGAGATATTGATACTAAAACTTTTATTGTATATTGAAAAATGAGAAATGGAAAAACTTTAAATGCTATAATCATGGCTTTGGAATTTTATCCAAGAATATACAGTAATTTCCAAATATACCAAAAGGGACAAAGTATAGTTAAATTTATAGAGAATTACGAGTATATAAAAAATATACGTTTCTCTTATACGCCGGGGGTTCTAATTATTGACGAAGCGGGGTTAAATGTCAACTCTAAGGATAGTTTCAGTAAAGATAGTCGTATAATGCATGAAGTTTTATTTTTGATAGGTAAAAAAAACCTTTCCTTAATATGGATAGCCCAAAGGTTTGAGAGTATAGATATTAATGCAAGATCATTAGTTGATATAATAATAGAAATGCGAAAAATTCAAAGACCTTGAAAACATCCCGTTTTTATCGCAACTAAACAGAGATTAAAAAAAGGTTGATCATTAGAGTTTATAACGTCTTACAACCTAGACAGTCTTTCAATAATGAAATATTACAATATTACTTATGATCAACTTGAGGCAAGTAAATTGACAAAAACAAAGGATACAATTGAAACGCGTAAACTTCTTACTACTAATAAAAAATTATGACAAATTTAAAAGCCAAAGCCCAAGGATATATATACACTAAGCCTAATTTTATTGAAGAACTAACAGAAAAAGAAATTATAGAAATCGTTAAAAAAAATGAACTTTTTGCGAATGCGTTGGCTTTGTCTATACTATGAGCGAAATCTTTTAAAAAATTAGTAAGAGCCGGGGGAATAACACAGAAAGAGGCTGATAAATACCATGTTATTATTGAAAGGTTTTTGGAAAATTATACTATACAATTAAAAAGTTAATAAATACGTTTTACATGAAAGCGGATCTATTAAAGCTGATTAGATAATATAACCGTATACGAAAAACCCATAAAAAAAGGTCTAGGGGCTAATTCTATTGCAAAATATAGGTGCTTAAAATTAAAGATCAAAGAACGTACGGGGGTGCGTTTTAAAAGGTTTTATATATAGCTATGGTAACAGGTAACCCATTGTAGCAAAGTAATACATATATATAAAAATAACGGTTATGTAGTAAAATACTTCTTGTATGAAAATGAATGAACTCAACATACGGCAAGGTTAATTTTTCCCTTTTTTTATGACTAGTTAAGCTAGAATATAACTTTTTATACACAATGTATACACGGTTGTAGTGACCCCCGTGTGCAAAATCTAACGCCGGCAAGATTTATTTTAGTACACAATTTTAAAAAATAAAAAAAATGTTAGTAAAGTATTGTTAAATATTTGTTAAAATGTTAAAAAAATGAAAAATTAAATTTTATTAGTTTTTAATAATTTAATAAATTTTTAACATGCTAATAGTTAAATACAAAAAAAATAAAATGGAAAAATTAGAATTAGTAAAATTAGAAATTAAAAAAAATT
>WTBJ01000015.1 GCA_013139135.1 Mycoplasmataceae bacterium
GCACAACACTTTATACTAGATACTTATAGAGTATTATCAGAGTATTTTGCTAATGTAGAAAGTGGGAACAAAGAGGCTTATGATAAACAAGGTGATAGTGCTAGACAAAAGATAAATATGGAATTATATCGAGATAACCCCGATTATAGAAGATTAGTGCATAGACAAAGTATATTTCAACATTATCAAACAGAGGGTACTAATGAACTATATAGAAAAAGAGGAGAATAAATATGGCTTATTATCAACAAGCATTAAAGGATTTTATATCAACTAAACTAAGTGAGAACACTAAAAATGTTCTCTTTGACGTTAAATTATACAACGATATTAAAAATGATGATTTTGGAAACACAACTAATATTGACAATACATATAAAGTAGAAACTAAAAGATATGTTCCTACAATGATTACAAGTATCAATGGTGAATACATACCTATTCCTAATTTAAACGGAACTACTAATAATGTAGAAATAGTATTTGATTTAATGACTGATGATTTAACGGGATTACCCGAAGCCGATGAGTTTACATCAGTTAATTATGATAATACATTATTAGCGATAGATGAGTTCAAAAGTTCTTTACTTGCTCAATACTATCCATTAGGAACAACAAGTTTAATGTTTGGTGGAGAAGATAGCAACTTAGTATCTACAAGTGCAACAGTATACTCACCTAACTTTATTTATTTGAAGTTTAAGCCCTCAAATACGTCCGTAGAGGAACTTTTAAGAGGAGTTAATAGTGATTATACCATAGTAAGTAAAAACGCCACACACATCATATTTGACGTTGATGGTGCTAACACAATTACCATACCTTATACTGTTAATATTACTAACGAGATAACAATTACTAAAAGTGCTAGTAATTTATGGACTATATCAAATGGTATAGATACTGATGATACATTTACAAGTTCAACAGTTAATAACTATCAAAACTTTACAATGGGTCATACAACTGGTTTCTTTGGTAAACTAGAAAGATTAGTTATAGATAATGATACTACTGCAACGACTATTGATGATATTGTTAATCCTATAATTGATTTAAACTCATTTGATGATAAAGATAGTGTAACTAACTTAGGTGTTGGTACAAGTATTACAACAACTCCAAATAACTGTATATTATATGGCGAAGATGGTAATGTTGTATTTCAAGTATACCCATTAAATGTTATAGGTAATTATCAAGATGAAAATGGTTATAACTATCATTCATTTGCTTTACAACTAGAAGCGTTTGTAGGAGATAATTTCTTGTTCGGTAATAACTTTGAATATTACATTGATGATGAACAAGTATATCCAGTAGATAGAAACCATACATTTGCGTTAGACACACAAGGTAAACAAGGTATTAACACTAATGTATTATCTTTTATAGGTAGTGAAAGTTCTTTAGACTGGACGCAAACATTCTTTTATCAACCTACTGAATTGATGAACTCTTTAGTTAAAAAGATAACTACTGGTGATATAGCACAAAATACAATTTATACAATTAAAGTACAATATCCATTTTGGAATAAAGAATATGATGTAATTGTTGAGGGTGGAGGAATGAACACCGACATAAATAGTATTACTACATTTACATTACAATTTAAATTAGCCGATGATATAATAGTAACATAAGGAGTGATTATTAATGGCCGGAAGAGACTACAATATTCATATAAATTGGCGTGGTACTGGAAGTAAACAAGCCTTTGGTGGCGGAAACCTAGCCAAGATGAATAGAGGAACAACTCAAAACAATAAAGAATTAACCGCTGGTAATCTAAAAGGATTTGCTAGTTTAGGTATGGCTTTTAGAGTTGCTCAAATGGGTACTGAAATTCAAGGCTCATTTACTGAAAATAGATTAAGACAAAGAAAGCAAAGAGTTGCCCTTACATTTGCGAAGTATGCAACTGGTATTGCTATTAATCCATTGTTAGGTGGAGTATATGCAGGAACGGATTTAATGTATCGTTCTTTACAATATAATATTAAAGTTCAAAAACAAAATAGGGAAGCGGATTATTATAGAAGATTAAGCGGTAATAATTCATTTAGTAATAGTAGATATATTAGGGGTGTAAATTATGGTTTATAGAATAGATTTAGTTAGTATAAATTCAAGTGGAGATACTACAACTTTAGATATTACTGATGATGTAGTTATTGGATTTAGTTCACTAGAAAAGTTAGATGAAAGTTTAGATATTGGTTCAATGGAAATACCGTTTTCTACTCAATCAACTACATATACAATTTGGGACACAATTAACATTTACATAGATAGTAGTGTTGTTGCTTCATTTAGGATTTCAGGAGATACTGTTAGTTTAGTAAGTAAAAATCCATTAGTATATTCTCACTCATTATCATTAGTAGAACACACTAAAATATTAGAGAGAGTTATAGTTACTGGTTATACCGTTACTCAACCAATAGACCCTGATGAAACTAAAAAGAATTTAAGAGATGTTCTGTTAGATTTAATGAATACACAACCATTAGAATTAAACAGTTTATATTCAACAACTAGATTATTTGATGTAACAACTGAATTAAGAAGTTTCTTAGTTGATATTGTAAGTCCTGAGTTTACTTGGAATAATATGACATTGAGAGAATGTGTAGATGATATAGCAACTTATGTTAATGCTATAGCAAGACTTAAAAGTAATTCATTTTTACAATTTGATTTTATAAATGATTTAC
>WTBJ01000014.1 GCA_013139135.1 Mycoplasmataceae bacterium
ATGGAGATAAGACCCCTTATATCTTTCATCCTATTAGAAATAATAGCCATAAAACTTTAGAGAAACCTTTATCAACTAGCTATATTTTTGAGCTTATAAAAAAAATGACATCCGAAGTCATACCGAATAAAAAATTTTCACCTCACAGTCTAAGAAAAACCTTTATTGAATTAGCATTAAATAATGGAGATAATTTTATTTCAATTTGTAATGCTACAGGACATAGTACGGTTGAGATGATTAAGTATTATGATACAAGGGATAAGTTAAAAAATAATTCTATACACTCTTTAAGTAAACTACTTTAATTACATTTTTTTGAAAAATGGTTTATACTGATTTTTTTGTAAAAAATGTATAGGTAAAAAAAATGAATGTTGAAAAAATCACAATAGAAGAATTGCTAAAAAGTAATTTAGATAGTTTGCTTTTACTTCAAGAAAATCTTAATGAAGCCATAGAGAAAAAAAGAACTTCAGATAAAGCTGAAGTTATAAAAAAAGTTAATGCTATAGCTCAAGCCTCGGGATACACAGTTTCAGAATTATTTGAGCTTTCAGGAAAGAAGAATAAAAAGCCTGCAAAAATAAAGTATGTTAATCCTGGTGACTCTTCCCTTACCTGGACAGGTAGAGGCAGGAAACCAACTTGGCTAAAAGATTTACTTGAAAGTGGGAAAAAATTAGAAGATTTTGAAATCAAATAAATCACATAAAAAGAGTGCTTTTTATAAAAAGAATACTTATTTACTTTTTATAAATTGCACTCTTTTTATAAATTGAATACTTATTTGCTTTTTCTGTTTTTCCCTATATAATGCTATACATAGCACCTATAAAAAGAATACTTATTTACTTTTTATAAATTGCTTACTTTTTATAAATTGAATACTTTTTATAAATTGAATACTTATTTACTTTTTATAACTAGGTGGATTTATGAGTAAAATAATTGCCTTCATTTCTCAAAAAGGGGGAGTGAGTAAAAGCACATTAGCAAGAGGTATAGCAAGGGAGGGGCTAGAAAGCGGGCTTGATGTTAAAGTTGCTGATTTAGATGTACAACAAGGAACCTTTACAGAATGGCATAGGATAAGGCTTTCTAATGGTTTTGACTCTATAGGGTCGGTTGAGCTTTTTAGTAATGTTAAAAATGCTTTAAAACAAGCTAAAGACTACGACTTATTAGTTATTGACGGGGGGGCAAGAGCAAGTGAGGGAACTTTAGAAATTTCAAAAGTTGCTGATTTAGTTGTTTTACCTACTTCGGCTAGTAGGGACGATTTAACCCCAGCAATAAGACTTGCTTTTGATTTACAAAAAAAAGGAATTGATAATAAAAAAATTGTTTTTGCCTTAAGTAAAGTAACTACAGAAGCAGAAATTGAAGATGCAAGGGACTATATAAAAGGGTCAGGGTTTCAAGTTGCAAATGGTTGTTTGTATGAAAAACCAGCTTATAGACAAGCTCAAAATGAGGGCTTAACTATTACCGAAACTAAATATAGAAGTTTAAATATTAAAGCGGATGAACTTTTAACCTCAATTACTGAATTATTACTTAAAGATTAATTATGGCTGATTTAGAAAAAATAAAAAAAACAAGGAAAAATAAACTAGGGGACTATTTAACAGATACGGAACAAGTTGAAAATGTACTTGAAGCTCCCGAAGTTGCACCAGTAAACCCAAAAAATAATATAAGAAAAAGTAGGGAAAAAACAGGGAGGACTGAACCTTTCGGAACAAGGGTAAGCAAAGAATTTTTAGAAACTTTTAAACAAGTTTCCTTTGAAATGAAATTAAAAAAAGTAGAGCTATTAGAAGAAAGTCTGAAAGCTTACATAAAAAATAATAATTTATAGAAAAAGTAATCCTACTTTTTCTATTTTTTTATATACCTATTAAAAATAAACTCGTAATAATTAAATTTTATTGACGGGTTTTTTATATCAAATCCACCACTTTTAAAATGTTTTCTTAAAACAATATTGTTTCTATTTTCTTCAATGAAAATTGAATTTATCCTTTTTAATTCTTTATCACTTAAAGACTCTAAATATTTTTCTATATTTTTTGTTTTTTCATTCTTTTTATTTTCTCTTTCTTTTTTTTCCATTTCTTTTTCTTGCTTTTCATTTATTTCAATATCTCTTTTTTCTTTTCTATTTTTTTTCTCTTCATCTTCTTTGAATAAATTAGTTTTATTATAAAAGTTACCAGAAATAGAAGAAACAACAAAGCCAGCTAAATTATTTTTACTTTTTCCTTTTTTTACCTCACTTTCAACATATCTAATATTATTATTTAGTCTTTCTACTGTATGGGTTTCTAGTAAGCTTAAGACTTGTTTTTCTTTAACTCCTAAAGAAATTAATTTTTTATAAATATTATTTTTTTCTTTATCCTTTATTTTTTCTTTTTTTTCTTCACCTTTATTTTCAATTGGTTCTTTTGAATTATTTTTAAAAATAAAGAATTCTATATCTGTTATTTTTCTACCTGTTTTTATTTCTTTAAATTCAAAATAAATATCTGTTTTTTCTTTAAGTTCATTTTGAGCAACTAAGATTGTATACTTTCTAAAGTCTTTTATATATTTATACTTGCTTTCCTCAATATTTAAAAAGTGCCTGAATTCAATTATACTTATTTTTCTTTTACCTATTATTTCATACTGTTTTAGAAACTCATAAATTCTTATTGAATAAGAACTCTTTAGCCGTGCAATATTTTAAAAATAATATTGAGTAAAATTATTTGTAAGATTTAATATATAAGGTTTAATGTCTTCTTCTACCTTAAAAACTATTATTCCTTGCTTATCAATAGTAATTCTTCTAAAAATATGTACTGTATCTGAAAAAATATTTTCTTTATCTTCGTTTATATCTACTCTTCTATCCATAGACTCAGAAATTTTTTTAATCATTGCATAGTCATTTTTATTACAATCTAATTTTTCTAATAAATCTTTAATTTTAAAAGTGATAATATCTTCATTTGGGTTTTTTCTAACTTCTAAAATTATTCTTGAAAATAGCTTTAATTCCAAAGAATTTTTATAAAGTGGGTGTTGTAATAATTTATTTGATTTTACAATTAGTTCTTGTTCCATAAGTTTCAAAAATATATAAAATTATACAATCATTATATTTACCAAATAGGAGTTGTCAAATAAAACTCCTACTTAACAAGAAAAAACTCCTACTTAACAAGAAAAAACTCCTACTTAACAAGAAAAAACTCCTACTTAACAAGAAAAAACTCCTACTT
>WTBJ01000055.1 GCA_013139135.1 Mycoplasmataceae bacterium
ACCACGTCCAAAAACCTTCGTTGCAGCGATGCTTGGTGGTGCAATGGGTGGTTTCTTTATTGGGGCAATGAGTTCTTGAGGCGGAACAGTAATTGGATTAAATACAGTTTTTGGTCCCTCTGGATTACTAGCATTACCATTGATGACAACAGCTGATGGCGCAATATTTACAGCGATGTCAATATATTTAATAGGATTAATAATTGCTTATACTTCTGGGTTCCTCTTTACTTATTTAATCGGAACTAAAGGCGTAGATTTAAGTTAGAAAAATAGAGGAAAAGAAACATGAAAAGTAGTGAACTAAAACAAATTGATACAGAAAAAAGAAATAAAAAGACAATAAATATTGATCAAGCAACTAGTCTTGGAATTGTTAAATTAATTAATAACGAAGATAAAAAAGTTGCAAAAGCAATAAAAACTCAGCAACAAAAGATTGCTAAGGGGATTGATCTAATTGTTAAGGCAATTAGAAACGATGGAAGATTAATTTATATCGGAGCTGGAACATCAGGACGATTAGGGGTGTTGGATGCTTCGGAGATGCCACCAACATATAACGTTGATTCAAAATTAGTTATTGGTCTTATTGCTGGCGGTCAAATTGCATTGACAAGCGCAGTGGAGAATGCAGAAGATAGTAAAGAACAAGCAATAATAGATTTAAAAAAGATTAAATTTAATGAAAAAGATGTGCTAGTTGGAATTAGTGCTTCAGGGCGAACTCCTTATGTAGTTTCAGCACTTGAATATGCTAATGAAGTTAACAATAACAAAACAATATCATTATCAACTGTTAGAAAGAGTGCTATTGGTGCAATCGCAACAATTAGTATTGACGTTCCTATTGGGGCAGAAGTTATAACTGGATCAACAAGAATGAAATCAGGTTCTGCACAAAAAATGGTTTTAAATATGCTTTCAACTGGAACAATGATTAAATTAGGTAAGGTTTATCAAAATTTAATGATTGATGTTAAACCAGCTAATGAAAAATTAAAATCTCGAGCAGTTTCAATAGTTTCAGAAATTTGCCAACTTAATGAAAGTGAATCTATAATTTTACTAGAAAAAAATGAATATAATGTACGAAAAGCAATTGAGGCAACTAAAAAATAACAATTTTCAAATTTAAACCGCATCATTTAAAATACTAATAATTTTATTATATTGATTATTATGTATATAATAAAATTATTAGTAATAAAATAATAGAAAGAAGAACCAATATGGGACGAAGAAGAGGGAAACCGATGATGACTACTGCAGTCATCATGAGTTCGATGTCAAATCGAAAAACGAACAAAATGAAGCAACAACAAATGCAACAAGAAAATGCAGGAGCACAACAACCAGTGCAACCGTTGCCACCAGTACAAGAGGAAAGTGTAAAAGAAGAAGCGCAAGCTTCAACAAATCCAATTCGCGATATTGCTGTTTCTGTTTCAATATACAGAAAAAAAGGTTTAACTTTTCAACAAGTTTATGATAGATTAGAAGCAAATACTAAAGGATTTATTTCTCCCTTAGATTTAAAAAATAATTATTTAAAATTTGTTAATGAAGAATCAATTTCTACTCCAAAGTGAGAACAAGTTCTTGAGTTTGAATTAGAACACCCAGAATAATTTGTTTTAAAAAAAGAACTGACTCAAGTCAGTTCTTTTTTTACGATTCCTCATTAAATATAAAAACATTTAAAAATAATTTTTAATACTATAATTTAGTGGTAAGGAGTAATTACTATGGAAAAACTACTTAACTTAATTATTTTAATTATTTTAATTATTGTTTTATTTATGATAATTTGAATTTTACTAATTGTTGATATTATTTTATATTTAATAAATGGAAAATTTGAAATTACAATGAAATATCTTAATTTAATAAAACAAAAATTCCACCAAGTCTTTGGTTAAAAACACTTGAAGTAAATATCGATGCAGATAAAGAAAAAGAAATTACTTTAAAATTATTTTATAAAACAAACAACACAGCTTAGGCTGTGTTGTTTGTTTTATATTTCAAATTTTTGATATTTATTAGCTATCTAAAGATAATGAGTCAATTCTTTTTTCTTCTTTTTCAAGTTTTATATTTTGCTTCCTCATTTTTTCAAGATTTTTTTCCTTACTCTTAATGGTGGGAATATTTGTCATAATTTTGATCAAAAAATAAATCAGGCAATAAAAAATCTTATATTAATATAAGATTTAAATTATTCCATTGCATTATTGTATAATGTAATTAACAATAATGTTTTAATCAATTTAATAAGTTGAAATTATTATTGTTGGTGACGATAGCATGAGGACAAACTGATTTCATTCGAACTCAGAAGTTAAGTATCGGTGCATATAAGGCAGAAATGCTTTGAATGGTAAGTTATTACTAAATATTAATCTTAAATTTAATGATTTTAAGATGTTGACAACCTAGACTATAGAGGTTGTCTTTTTTTATACAAATTTCCTGCAACATATTAAAAAACTAGGAAAATATCCTAGTTTTTTAATATGGATTATCTAGTTTTTTAAATCATTAAATATTTTTTTACCGTTGCAGAAGGTTTTTGTTTCAATGAAATAATATTATTTAAAACATCGAATAATTCAAGTTTTAAATTGTGCTTGTTTTTAAGATTATTGATGATTTCAATTGACTTAATTCCTTCAACAGTAGCATATTTTGAAATTATTTTATCATTGATTTTATCATTGATTCCAATATTTTGCCCTGTTGCAAAATTTCTTGATTTAGGTGAAGAACCTGTTAGATATAGATCCCCAAGACCAGCAACACTGTGCATTGCCCCATCATTATTATTGTTTAAAAGTTTTAATAATATTGTCATTTCCTCATAAACTTGAGTAAATAAATAAGAAATTGTATTACTTTTGTAGCCTAATCCAGATGCAATTCCCAAAATTAATGCATATGAATTCTTAAGAATTGAAACAATTTCAATCCCCTTAATATCATCATCTATCATTATTTTAAAATTGTCACTAATAAATAATTTACTCATTTTTTTAGCAATTTCAATATCTTTACAAGCTAAACAAAAACTAGTAAACTCCTGATTTATTACCTCAACAGCAAAAGAAGGTCCGGATAATTTTAAGACTCCTAAATTTAATTCATTAGGAACGACCAATTCAATTAAATGATTCAATAGTTTTTTATTATAATAATCAAATCCCTTTGATAAATTAATAAAATAAGCTGGTTGATTCATATTTGGGATTATTATATCTTTTAATGTTTTTTCAATTAATGGTGATGGAAGTGCAAAAAAGATAACATCCGCATCAATAAAAGCGTAATGACTATCACTAGTTGCAATTATTTTTTTGGATAATTTATTATCATAATACTTACTATTTTGATGATTTGAATTTATATCTTCAATTTCACCTTGATCTATTCCATATAAAATAATTTGTTCACAATTATTAATTATGCTTTGTGCTATTGCAGTCCCAAACGCTCCGGTTCCAACGAAAGTAACTTTTTTAAAATTTCCATTTGTATTTGTCATATTAAATTTAATTATATATTTTTATTTTAAAATATAAGACTTCGACTTTTTAAAAACAAAATAATAAATGGAGTTTTTCTGCTTGTATTTGAATTGTTTATAATTTTAGTATTTTTTAAGAAATAGCTTTATTTTATCTTAAAATTAATATTTTTTATGTATATACTACTAAATATAAACGTATTTTTTTCATCTAAATAGTATTACTATTATTATGTTGAGAATAAACTATTATTTTAAGTTTTATTCTTATACATTAATAAAGGACATATTATAATAATGCATGATAAACACATTAATAATGAATGCTCATTCGCTAAAATTGGAAAAACTGTTTCAAATTTTGAATTAGAAGCAGTTTTGGAAGATAAAACTTTTGGAACCATTTCATTAGAAAACAACAAAAATAACAAAAAATGAACTGTACTATTCTTTTGACCGGCAGATTTTACATTTGTTTGCCCAACAGAAATTGAGGAATTTAATAGATTAGCTCCACAATTTAAGGAAAATAATGCTGAATTAATTGGGATATCAACTGACAAGAAATACTCTCATTTAGCTTGAATCAATGAAAGAAAATGGGAAATGAATATCCCTTTAGCCTCTGATCCAACAGGAAAACTTGCTAATTATTTTCAAATTTATGACTGTAAAAAAGGAATTGCCCAACGAGGGACATTCATTATTGATCCAAGTGGAAAACTTTGACATATTGGAATTAATTTTGGCGAAGCTGGAAGAAATCCGAAGGAAACACTAAGAACACTGCAAGCTTGTATCAATGCTGAGGCGGGGAAAATCATCCCTTGTGCTTGAAAACCAGGGGAAAAGTTCCTTCCAAATTAATAAATAAACATAAATTGGGTATATAATTAAAAAACATAAATGAATTTAAAATGAATAAAGGAACATTAATGAAAAAATTAACAATTATTACGGGAGCGAATTCTGGAGTCGGAAAAGCAATTTCCCTAAAATTAGCAAACGAGGGATATCCATTACTCTTAATTGATTTAAATCTAGAGATAGTCAAAAAAGAAGTAAATCATGAGAATATCCATTTTTTTGAAGCTGATGTAACAAAATATGATCAATTGCAACGTGCAATTAAATATGGCGAAGCAAAAATGGGACCAATTGAAAATATGATTAATAACGCTGGAGTTATGGTTTTGGAACGTGCTGATTTACAAAACTATGAAGTAATTGCAAGACAAAATGAAATAAACATTAATGGTGTAATATTTGGAACACAAATTGCATTGCAATCAATGATTAAAAGCCAATCTGGAACAATCATTAATTTATCTTCAATCGCTGGAATAAAATCATTTGAAAATCATTCGGCTTATTGTGGATCTAAATTTGCTGTTAGAGGATATTCTGAAACAGTTCGTGGTGAAGTTGCAGATAAAAATATACGAGTTTCAATTATTTCGCCTGGAGTTATTAAAACAAAATTACTCGAAGGAACAACAAATCCTGAAATAAAACAAAATTACGAAACTTGAAGAGATGAGAATAATGCCTTTATAGAAGCGAGGGATATTGCTAATATTGTTCATTTTATTTTGAATCAACCTCAGTCAGTAACAATAAGAGAAATTGTTGTTGGACCAACAACTCAAGTTGAATAGTTTAAAACATAATTTAAAAGTGCTACAAGCACTTTTTTTATTAAAAGAAAACAATTAATAAGGAAACTACTTATTTTCTACTAATGTTTGCTTAATAATTCACTAAATAGCACTTGCAATACTAATCAATTAACATTGTGAAATATACTATTTCACTAGTTAAGTATATACAATATAATTAAAGTTATAATATAATAACTTTAAGATAAATCGGATAGAAAAGAATGATTAAAATAAATGGCATAAGCGGCTTCGAAGGAATTGTAATAGCGACAGCTTTTGTTTTCAAGAAAAAAAAATATAGTGTAAAAAAAGACAAAGTAGAGGATATTGGTGCTGAGATTCGAAAATTTGAAGAAGCAAATTTTCAAATCAAAAAAGAGTTGCTTAAAATCAAGCAAAATATTGATGAGGAAGAAAGTTTTTCCCAAATCAAGGAACTAAATTTTCAGATTGATATTCTTGAAAATAATGAAATAAATAATCAAATTAAAAATGTTATTTTTAAAAACCATTTCAATGCGTCTTATGCAGTAAATCTTATTTTCAAAAAATTTAGTAAGCTATATTTATCAATGAACGATCAACAAATTACATATTTTGAAAAATGTTTATTAATTATTGAAGAAAAATTAATTTGTAATTTACAAAATATTTTAGCAAGAGATTTGTCATCAATTTATCAAGATGTAATTTTGATTGTAAAAGATGACCAAAATATTGAATCTTTTAAATTAAATAATAAATTTATTAAAGGTTATATTAGTGAATCAGGAACAAAAATTTCTAAAATGGCAATTTTTACTAAATCATTTTCAATTCCCTCAATATTAGGAATCAACAATGATATTAGTAAAATAGTTGACGGACAAAACCTAATTTTAAATAGTTTTACAGGGGAGATAATAATTGATCCAACTTCTGATCAAAAAATACTTGCTCAAAATAAAATTAATAATCTAATCAAAGATCAAAAAGATCTTTTAATTTTTAAAAAACATGAATCCAGAACGAAAGACAATCATCAATTAAATTTATCATCAAGTATTAATGATCCCAAGCAATTAAAAGGATTATTAACTAATGAAATCGGTTATATTAAAACTGATTTTTTATATAACAACGTTAATGCTTTGCCATCTGAAGAACAACAATTTGTCATCTATAAGAAAATAATTCAGAAAGCAAAACATCGGAAAGTGAATTTTGAAACTTTTGGAATTGAAAATATTCATGAAATGAATTATCTTAAGTTCAATAAAATACAAAACCCATCACTTGGAAAAATTGCAATTAGATTACAATTAGAAAATCCAAATCTTTTCGAGGCACAAATTAGAGCTTTGTTGAGGGCCTCTCAATACGGTGATATTTCAATTACAATTCCAATGATTACATATTTAGATGAGATTAAATTAATAAAAAAACAAATTAGTATAATTGAAAAGAAATTATTAAAAGAAGAAGTTTTAATTGGCGATTATAAACTTGGAATTTCAATAGAAATTCCAAGTGTTGTAATAATGCTTGATAAATTTGTAAAATATGTTGATTTTGTAATAATAAAAACAGATAACTTAATTCAATATAGTTTTGGAATTGACAAAAATGCAACGGAAGTTGCTCATTTATATCAACCGTTTAATCCCGCATTTATTAGAAAATTAAATGTCATTATTACAACTGTTCATTTAGCGAACAAAAAAGTAATTATTACTGGTGATATTGTTGATGACGAATTATTTTTACTAATTTTGATTGGTCTAAATTTTATTAACATTTGTATGAATCCAACTTCATTTTTAAAAATAAAAAAGGCAGTTATTAATACAAATAAAAAAGAAGCCTACAAATTAGTGAAAAAAATTCTTAAAATGGAATCCGAAGAAGAAGTAATTAGTCTTTTGAAAAATCACTCTAATAATTATTAAAACAAAAGAATAAAAAATATCTTTTTATTATATAATTTTAAAAATAAAATAATTACCTTAGAAGTAAAACTTTAAAATATAAACAAAAATAATTTTTATTTATCTAAAAATGAAATACACACACTTAGCAAAAAAACGTTTATATAATTTAATTCTTTTAGTACTATTAATTATACCTACATTAACAGTCGGTTTTAATGGAAAAACTAATGACAACATAACCCCATCAAACTCGAAAGCAGGTTTTAATGTTGGCGCTGATTTTAGTGGTGTTGCGGGTTATAGTGATATAAATGATGACGGTTCTCCAATAGGAGATTCAATAGCAACGATCGACTTTTGATTAACTTATAATCGACCTAATACAAGTACTGGATTAACTATTATTGAAGAAGATTATATAAATATTTATTCTTCAAATGATAATGTTAACCCAGTACTTTTTTTTACTTATGACGAAATAATTTCATGACCGCAAACTAACATGACGGTCGATGCAAATGGGACGATTACTATCATTGCTGAAGAAGTTAATTTTATAGGGTTATATCCTGATTTTGTTATAGATACTGATTTATCTTACGATGTTCGAACCACTTATACAGACAATGGAATCCCCGGGGAAGAATCAATTGGTCTTTTAGAATTATTGCCGACCACTGCAATTATTTATCCAGTTCCATTAGCTGCCGATTTTACTGAAGAACCGTTTGTTAATGGAGACACTCAAATTGCCACTGTTAATTATAATTTTTATCTTGGGCAAGATGGAAATCAATTACCTTGAGTTCCCGAATCAGTAACTTTATATGATGAAAATAATCAAATCGTTACAGACCAATTTGGTGATGATATTACACAAACTGATGGTGAAATAAATTACAATGTGTATTCTGGACAATTATCCTTCCCGTTTTTAGAATTAGGAGTTTTATATAGTGGTTATTATATAAAACTAAAT
Organism: Mycoplasmataceae bacterium; assembly: GCA_013139135.1. Classification (GTDB taxonomy): domain Bacteria; phylum Bacillota_I; class Bacilli_A; order Mycoplasmatales; family Hepatoplasmataceae; genus Tyloplasma. Next base: position 8,077 of record WTBJ01000055.1, read on the forward strand.
TCTAATGCCGGTGATAATACTCAGGTTCAATATATTGCGCCCTTTTACCCAGTTGTTAATACTACCACGCCAAAATTTGATTATGTTGATGTAACTCCATTAGCTCAAAGTGTTGAGATTGATTATTTTATGAATTTAGGTAATGATGAAACAGGAGCTATTAATGAAATTTCTTATCCAATTATTCTTTATGATGGTAATGATCAAGAAATTACGCGTTCTACAAATCTTTTTGAATATGGAACATTTACAATTAATGATTTAGACCCAGGAACAACTTATAATGATTGATATTTATCGGTAATTACTAGCGCTGGAATTATTGAATCTAGATTATTTTCTTTTGAAACTTTATTACTAGAAACTACTTCATCTACCCCGATGAATGAATTTGTTGATGTTTACAACATCACAAAAACAACAGTAGCGGTAGATTATAGTTTTTATCTCGGGACAGATGAATATGGAAATTATTATAATACCATTGATCCAGAACCAATTACAGTGAAAAACAGTAACGAAGTAGTTGATAGTAGCTTATATACAAATACATTAACAACTTCAGAAAATGGAAATTACGCAGGAACAATTTATGTAGAAAATTTAGCCCCTAATACCGCTTATAGTAATTTTACAATTAGTTTAAATACTGATGGTGATGTTAACTCACCAATAATTCAAGTGAATCCTTTTATAACCAATGGAGAAGAATATATCGCTCCTATTATTAATTGTTATTCTTGTTTTGAAAATATCAATAGTAATTCTGTGATTATAAATTATCAAATTTCTAATTTTGGTCAAGACATATCTGGGAACCCTTATCAATTTTTAAGTGCATCATTATTTTCAGGGACAGAAATTATTGGACAAACATACACAGCTGATGTAACGGGCGAATTTATAATTCCTAATTTAGATCAAAATATAATTTATGATGATTTCTGAATTGAAGCGCAATTTATTTCAACAACAGATACAACTGATATTCAATACGCGACGACAGAAATTGCTGCTTTTGAAACAACCCAGGGTGAATATGTTCAAACTATAGATGAAATAAACTATGATCTTGAATATAATTTTTTACAAGTTAAGGGAACAATTGAAACTAACGGATCAATAATCAATGATATTTATTTAACAAATCCCAAAGGAGAAGTTTTAGACACATTAAATTACACAGAAGAAACAACAACAAGTGGAACACAAATTATTAAATATGAATTGATTGATTTTGATTATAAGGATGACTTATCACGTTATACAATTCATATCGAGGGAACAACTAATGGCGTCCCTGTAAATTATTATCAAAATCTTTTAGACCCATCAATGCCCGAAGCACAAGAGAGTGAAATACCAGTTGAATATATTCCTGATACTTCAGTGTTAAATGTTCCTTGAGTACTAATTACTCTTATTATTGTTGGAGTCTTTTTAATTCTTGCAATAGCATGAGCGGTCAAAAACATCTATTTCAAAAAACATAATCAAAGTCCCGAACCTAATTAGTTTTTACTCATAATTAAAACGATATGCTGAAATAGTATAATAAATATAATTATGGATATTAAAAAAGAAATTGAAAAATTAACCAAAAAAGCAAAATTTGAACTAACTGATAAAGAAATTGAATTATTTATTCCAGAACTTGAAAAGTATTTATTTGGATTAAAATTATTGGATAAATTAAATCTATCTAATGTCAAAGGTTCTTCAAGACCTTTTGAATACACAACATCGTCGTTACGCGATGATGTTGTTGAAATTTATGACAAGGATTTATTAAAATATTCATCTAAAGTTAAGGATGGTTATTTTGTTTTTAATGCTTTAGAAAAGAAGAGGAAAGAATAAATGTGAGATAGTAAAGAATGAAAAAGTCTTGACTTAAAAAAGTATCAATCTGAATTAATTAAAAAAACAAAACATGATAATCCAATTATTGATTTAATTGATTATAAAAATTTAAAAATAAATCCAAACGGACGATTATCAGGAATCCCTTTCGGGGTTAAAGATAATATTACAATTGAAAATAATAAAACAACTTCAGCATCAAAAATTTTACGTAATTACATCGCTCCTGAAACCGCAACAGTTATTAAAAAACTACTTGAAGAAGGAGCGATTCCGTTGGTGAAAACCAACATGGATGAATTTGGAATGGGTGGTACTGGTCAAAGTTCTAATTATAAACCAGTATCAAACCCTCATAATCCTAAAGCAATTACTGGTGGTTCAAGTTCTGGATCAACATATTTAGTCTCAACGAATTTATTACCATTTTCTTTAGGGACAGATACTGGTGATTCAGTTCGTAAACCCGCCTCGTGAATGGGCGTAGTTGGTTTTAAGCCAACTTGAGGATTAGTCTCTCGTTATGGAGTTTATGATTTCGCCCCCTCTTGGGACACTATCGCTTGATTTAGTAATACGGTTGAAGAAAGTGCGTTATTGTTAGAAATATTACAAGGACATGATCAAAAAGATTTTTCTTCCTTAGAATTAAAGCCACAGCAATTTTCAACTAATTTAAAAACCTCTAAAAAATTTAAAATTGGTTTTATTCCGCAACTTGAAAACGAAATAAAAGAGGAACAAATTAAAACTAATTATTTAAAAACGATGAAAAAATTATTGGCGGATGGACATCATTTAATCCCTTTAAAACCAAATATGGATATATTAAGAACATCATTAACAATTTATCGGACAATATCTTCGATTGAGGCTTTCTCTTCAACCGCCGCTTTTACTGGATTTTTATATGGTACAGGTTTTGGTGGCAATATTGATTTTGAAAAAAAAGTAATTAAAGCGCGAACAAACGGTTTTGGTTTTGAAGTAAAAAAACGTTTACTTTTTGCAACCGAAGCAATTTTACATAATGAAAAAGAATACTATCGATCAATGAAAGGGAGAACTTTAATAATTGAAGAGTTAAAAATGCAATTTGAAAAAGTCGAAATTATTTTAGCGCCAGCAACGGAGAGTTATGCTCCGTTGTTGGAAGACACTAAACAAGCTGAATATGGATCAATTATCCATGACTTTTTTACACTTTTTAATGCTAATGGTTCACCATCAATTAGTATTCCAACAAACAAAGATAAAAAGAAACCAACGGGAATTTCATTGGCTGCAAAGCCGATGAATGATTTAGCGGTATTACAAGTCGCAAAAATTGTGGAAGGTTACAATGGATAGAGATTTTATTCCAACTTTTGGTGTTGAAATTCATGCTGAATTATTAACAAATTCAAAGGCGTTTTCACCTTCGAGAGCAGCTATTGCTAAAAAACCAAATATAAATGTAAATCCAATTGATCTTGGACACCCGGGACAAAAACCACTACCGAATAAAAAGATGGTTAATTTTGCTTATAGACTTGCGAATACCTTAAAAATGCAAATTGATCCAATAATTTTATTTGATCGAAAAAACTATTTTTACCCCGATTTAGCAAAAGGATATCAAATTACTCAATTTTATAACCCAATTGGAAGAAATGGTTTTTTTGAAATTGTAAAATCAGATGGCACAACTAAAAAAATTAATATCTTACAAATCCAAATGGAGGAAGATACTGCAAAACAAATAATAAAAGGTTCAAAAACGTTTCTAGATTTTTCTCGGGCAGGAATTCCTTTAATAGAAATCATTTCTAATTTTGAAGAATTAAGTTCAATTGAAGAAGTTCTCTTATATGTTAAACAGTTAAGGGAGCAATTGATTCAAATAGAAATAAATGATGGTAAACTCTTTAAAGGTTCATTACGAATTGATATTAATGTTTCGATTCGCGAGAATAAAAAATCAGATTATGGAACAAGAGTTGAAATTAAAAATCTAAATTCATTTGCAAATATCAAAGCTGCTTTGGAGTATGAGATTAACTTACAGGAACTAACCTTAAAAAATAATCAAATAATCAATATGGTTACCAAAAGATGAGATGAAAAAGAATTAAAAGCAATTACGATGCGTGATAAAACGGCTCAAAAAAACTATAATTTTTTTCAAGAACAAAATATTAATCCAATTAAACTAGATAAGGAAACAATTGAAAGTTTCAATAATTATGAAATCTTTTTTGTTCCTGAATTTAGAAAAAAATATAGTAAATTATTGAAACAAGATCAATTAGAATTGATTCTTGAAAATAAAAATTTTACGCAATTATTTTTAAGATTATTTCCTGATTTTGATTTAAATAAAATAGTTGGATTTATAACTTCCACAATTATTGGAGTTGTTAAAAAAGATAATATTGAAAATCCAAAATATGATTTGGAATTATTGGCAGCATGTTTTGAATTATTATTTATGAATAAAGTGACGAAAAAGGAAATAAATCATTTAATTAAAACTAGTTTATTAGGCGAAGACATTACAGATTTAATTAAACAAGCTAATGATAAGAAACAACTTTCTGAAGTTGAAATTAAACATTTAATAAATAAAATTTTTATGAATAATGAGGAATTAATTAATCAATTTAATACTCGACCAGAACGAGTATTAAAAACAATTATGGGTCAATTGATGAAAGAGTCAAAAGGAAAAATTAACCCAAAAGATGCTAATAAATTAGTGAGTAAATTTATTAGTGAAAAACAAAATGACAAAGACTAAATGAATGCTTATCGGAATATTATTAGGAATAATATTTACTTCATTATTTTTATGAGAATGAGGTTGAATAATTTCATTAATATTTAGTTTCATTATATTAATTGTTATGTTTAATCCAAAAGGAGGTAAAATAACTAATGATATCAAGAACTTGTTACAAACAATGATGGAAACAAATCGTAAGGAAACTTTTATACAAAATACATTTTTACCAGAACCAGGAGCAAAAATTGCTGTTGGTCTTTCTGGGGGAGTTGATTCTGCTGTTTCAGCATTATTATTGAAACAAGCGGGATATAAAGTTGAAGCTTTCTTTATGCGTAATTGAGATTCAACAGCAAATTCAGAACTAAATCATATTCTAACCGAAGATGAAATATGTCAACAGGAATTGGATTATAACGATGCAAAAAAAGTGGCAAATCAACTGGGAATAAAACTTCATCGTGTTGATTTTGTCAAAGAATATTGAACACTAGTTTTTAAAAAATTCTTGAAGGAAATTGAACTGGGGATGACACCAAATCCAGATATTTTTTGCAATCGTTTTATTAAATTTGATAAATTTTTTGATCATGTTTTTAGTGACAAATCTTTTGATTATGTTGCAATGGGTCATTATGCTCGAATTGTTAAAATTGATGATGAGTTTTTTCTTGGTGAAGCTGTTGATTATTTTAAGGATCAAACATATTTTTTAGCAGAAATTAAAAAAGAAAAACTCCAAAAAATTTATTTTCCACTAGGAGAATTGACAAAAAAAGAAGTTCGTCAAATTGCTCTTGATAATAAATTATCGGTTGCAGAAAAAAAAGATTCAACTGGAATATGTTTCATTGGAAAAAGAAACTTTCCTGAATTTATCAATAATTATTTTGATAAAAAACCGGGCGATATTATTGATGAAACAACAAACAAAAAAATTGGAACTCATGATGGAGTATTATTTTATACAATTGGGCAAAGAAGAGGACTTAATCTTGGCGGATTTAATCAGCCTTATTTTGTTTCAAATAAAAATGTGAAAACAAATGTTTTATATGTTTCTAACGGTGATTTAAATGCGAGATTATTTAGTACTAAAATTACAGCAACGAACTTTAATTTACTCGTTGATCATAAAGAGGTAATGGGGAATGTTGAAATTAAAATTCGTCATTCTGAAGTCAAATATGAAGCAACAATTATTTCGTTTGATAAAAATGTCGTAATTGTTGAGACAATAAAACCAGTTCGAGCCGTAACAACTGGTCAAGAACTAGTTTTATATAAAGATTACATTTGTCTTGGTGGTGGTCAAATTGTTTAAAGTTGAAAAAAAGATTTTTTTACTTGGAATATTTTATTTCGTTTTCACAACAATTCTTTTGCTATTGTCGCCAATTATTGGACAAGCAACGGGTTTTCTTCCTAATAATGGTCTTAACGAAAATATTCTCTTTTTTTCTTTCTTTATTTTTTTTAATGTTTTTATTGCACTTATGATCTTTGGTTCTGAATATAAAACAAATACTAAAAATGTAATAAAAATTATTATTATAATTATAATTTCGATTGGTTTTGGATTAGTTCAATGATTCTTATATTCCTTGTCCAATGTTCGAGCTGATATTGACCCAGAATTAGAAATTTTCTTAAACATTATTTTACCGATTATTTTAAACCTTTTTTTAACTTCATTTTTTACTTCTTTTGTGGTCTGAATTATTTTAGCGCAAAATCACGACAACATTGGTAAAGAATTTATTACTAAAAATTGATTGTCATTTCTAAATCACCATAGAGATTATCATTTTATAACCGAAAAAGAAGTTTTGATTTACTCAAAAGGATGTTTTTGATTAATAGAATTTGATAAATATTCAAATCTTGTTCTGGATTTTGGTGGTGAAGGAATTGTCATTAATAACCTCAAAGAAGAAGTTAATGATTTGGTTTTAGAAACAGAAACAGAAATTTCTAAACCGAATCAATATGCGCAGAAATTAAATTTACAAAAAACCACTATTGAAGAAAAATTACAAATATCACTTACAATAGTTATCGTTAATACTGGTGTAAGAAAAACACAATTTAAAGGAATTATTCCTGATGGAATAATTCTTGAAAGGTATAATGAGTTAGATAGGCTTTTAAAACAAAAAAAAGAAATCACTACCCCAATTAATTTTAAAGAAATGAAACAAAAAATATAATGAAACCGCAAGCAATTTTTATTGATTTAGACAATACCTTAATTCCCCATTCTAAGCACCATTTTTCCATTAGTATGGAAAACCTTTTTGCGCTTAAAACAGCACAAAAAAAGCATATTTATATTGTGATTGCGACAGGGCGATCAATTGAAGATGTTAGAGAAGTTTACGAAAAATATCGAATTAATGATTTTGGAGATTATATTATTTATAATAATTCCGCAGGAATTCAACAATTAGGTCCAATACCAAAAGTACTTTTAAATGAAAAAATTTCAATTGAACAAGGCAAAAAAATCATTGAAGAGTTGAAACAGCTAAATGTTTTTATTAAATTATCTGAAAACAGAATTTTATATTACAAAAAAATGAATCTTGTTTTTTGAATCTTTTTAAAAATGAGAGGGATGCCTTTTGAAAAACAAGACAAAATGGCTCCTGATTTTAGTAATTTTGCTAAAATAGGATTTATTCCGCCAATGATTTCTCGTCGTAAAATTAGTAACCTAATTGATGGTTTAAAAGAAAAATTTCCAGAACAAGAAATTATTACTTCAGGTTCTGGAAGATTTGTTGAAATAACTAAATTAGGAGTGACAAAATCTAAGGGGATTGAATTTCTTGCTGATAGACTTGATTTAGATTTGACTCAATGTGTTGCAATTGGTGATTCTGAAAATGATGTTTCAATGTTCAAGGTAGTTGGTTATCCTATTGCCATGAAAAATGCCCGAAAAAACATTAAGAAACACGCTAAATTTCAAACAGATACCTCAAAACGAAATGGTGTCGCAAAAGCAATTAAATCAATATATGAAATTTAGAAGAATTATTATTTTATCATTCATTGTCTCATAATCAATAAATGATAAAATAAGTAAGTATTTAAATAAAGGAAAAAACAATGCGTATCGTAATCTCTGGAACTGTCGGGGTTGGTAAATCAACAATATCATCCTTATTAGCAAAAAAACTAAAAAATAAAAGTTATAATATTTTTTACTTAAAAGAAGAAACAATTAATTCAATTTATCTTGATTATTATTATCAATCACCACAAAATTGAGCTTTTATTGCCCAATTAGATTTTTTATTAGAGAGATTTAAACAATTACTAGTTAATGAAAAAAGAATCAAACTACTTGATCCTAAAAAAATTAAGAAGGATATCACAATTTATGATCGACATTTTTTAGATGATTATATTTTTGCTGAGCTTAATGCAATTAAAAATAATATTTCAATGTTTAATTCTTTAACTTATCAGGTTATTTATAAGGAAATGCTTAGTAAAATGAGTCAAATGGATGCTAAACCAGATTATTTCATTTTATTACATGCCCCTATCGAAACAGTTCTTAATCGGATGAGGTCTCGTGGCCGTTCGATTGAAATAAACACACCGGAAGATTATTGAAAAGATCTTTATTATAATTATTACAATCGTGAGATGTGTAAAAATCATTTTCAACAAAATGTTAAAAATCTTATCAACATTGATACCCAAAATAGAACTCCAGAGGAAATAGTTTCTGAAATTTTAACAAAAATTAAAATTTAGTAATATGAAATCAAAATGAAAATAATTATTAGTGGAACCTCTGGGGTTGGTAAATCAACAACAGTAACAGAGCTTGAAAAACGCCTGAAAAAACAAGGAAAAAAAGTAAGTGTTATTGGGGAATTGGTTGTTGAAAATCCTTATTTTGAGTTATTTTTTAATGATTTACCAGGTTGAGGTTTTCTAGCTCAAATTGATTTTTTAATGCAACGTTTTCGTCAATGAGTTGAAATTGAAAAAAACTTTCAAAATGATGATGAGCATGTAATTATTTATGATCGACATTTTTTAGAAGATATTATTTTTTCTGAATTAAAAAAAGTAAAAGATGCTTATTCAATACATCTTCAATCAACTTACAAAATTCTTTATCACGAATTATTAAGAAAAGTTGAGGAATTTGAGGAATTTGAAAAACCTGATTTCTTCATCATGTTAAAAGCATCTTTCGATATTGTAATGGAACGGCAATTCAATCATCGAAGTAGAGATTTGGAAGATAATTTTAATACAAAATATTGACAAGATTTATATTATCGTTACTACGGGAAAGCATCATACAAAAATATTTTCAAAAATTATAATAAAAATTTTGTTGTAATTGACACCGATGATTCTAACCCTACCGAAGTGGTTGATAGCATTATTAAATATATTAATAAAAGAATGAAATAAAAAAAACTCCAATTGGAGTTTTTTTTATTATTTATTATCCTTTAAAATATTTAAACATTTCAATTGAAATGTCACCTATTTTTTGTTTTTTTAATAATAAATATTTATTTGAATCTGAAATATCAAAAGTTGATTCTCCAGGTAAATCATATTTAGTTTGAATTACTTGAACGGCAGTTGAATATGGAATGAAATAATCAATTATTTTTTTACCACCTATAACAACTAATTCATTTTTTGAATGTTGATATTTATCAACAATTTCCATTGGATCTTCAATCAATTTTATTTTTTTAGAAATTTTTTTCGTGATTTCTATTTTATCAAAATTCAATAAATAAACATTATGATAATTTTTAGCATTTAATGAATATAAATTATTTAAATCTGTAACAATATTTTTAGATGCATATAAATTATTTGTGATGTTTTTAAGACCGTTCCCCTCGTTTTCAGATATGATTTTATATCTTTCATCGTTAATTTCTTCATTTATTGAATCAATTGTTTTATTTTTACCAATAACTATAACTATTTTTATCATGTTATATAAATGTTCCTTTCCTTCTAAACAACATGGTGTTGTTTTTTAATAATGAAATTTATTGCATCATTACAATATATCTCATCAGTTCTTATCGCAATTTTAAATTTATAAATTGTTGCAATAACATCAATTATTAAACTGAGATTTATTCCCTTGCGTTGAACGATTTCAATCACTAAATTATCGGCTTTTATTTCCTCAATTTCACTAATTAATTTAGCTGTTTCTTTACAAAATCACTCATTTTTATCTTTGTACATTTTTTTTGCTTTAGGATCAAATTCATCAATGTCAAAAACTATAAAATGTGTTGAATTGAATTTTTTGCTCTCTTTCAAAATTCTTTTTAAACTATCAATTTCAACAGCGCTGTATCTTATTGCCTTAACTTTCTTTTCCTGTGCTCTAAAACCAAAATAATTACTATTATTGATATTTACAATCATTTCATTATTTTTTGGTATTTTCTTTCAATCTTCGTTATTCTTGATTGAAAGAAAATTCTCAAGATGAAACGATCCAACAAAAGTTGTTTCAATTTTTTCTTTTTTATTATTTATTTTCATTACCAATGGATAATTCCTCCCCTCTAATCATTCTCTTTATATTTGGAATATGTTTTATTTCAACAATCATAACTGTAATAAACACCCCTGGTCAAATTGATCACATTAAAGATCAACCAGGAACAAGAACATAGGCTTGCGTTGAATACATGAGTGGTTGGAATAATAACAATATTCCACCAATTAATGTTCCAAAAATTGAAGCAGCACTCATTTTTTTAGTTATTTTCAAAATGACACCGAAACAACTTATTGCAATCAATGCAAAAATTCAATTAATTACTATTATCAGACCAAAACTACAAGCAACACCCTTGCCGCCCTTAAAACCAAAATATAATGGATAAGTGTGCCCAATCATAACAAAAACAATTGCAAAAGGAATTGCTAATGTTAGTTCTAAGAAAATTATCGTTTCGTCAGAAATGATAATTTTACCAATCAAAATTGCTAAAAATCAAATAACTAAAGCTGCACTAATTGATTTCATCATATCAAGAATAAAAACAATGGCAAATCCTTTTGATCCTCACGCTCTAAAAGCGTTCGTTGCTCCGTAATTACCCGAACCTTCTTGTCCTAAATCTTTTTTTCATATTTTAGACATTATTTGTCCGGCGTTTAACGAACCTAACAAATATGCTACTATTGAAAAAACAACAATCGCTAAAAAGAAATATCCATAATTAAATTTTTCTATGTCTTGAAAAACATGAAAAAAATCACTTGGAGAATGTGTTTCTGAACTTATACTTGGTTGAATGTTGAAAATTTCCTTCATATTTGAGTTATTTGATAAATATTTTATTAGTCTATTATTCTATAATTTAATTATATATATGAATTACAAAAAACTAATTTTTACAATTGATTTAGATGCTTTTTTTGCTGCTTGTGAAGAAAAAAGACATCCTGAGTTTAAAAAACAACCAATTATTATTGGTAATAAGATGCTTGCTAATCGTGGTATTGTTGGCGCTTGCAATTATAAGGCGAGAGAATACGGTATTTATACAGGAATGCCAATTTTTAAAGCTAAAAGCCTTTGTCATAATGTACAAATTATTGAATCAGATTATGAATATTACGTGAAGAAATCAGAAGAGGTTTTTCAATCGATTAAAAAAATAGTAAAAAATATTGAGGTTAGCTCTATTGATGAATGTTTCATTGAGGTTACTAATGAAAACAATTCAATCGATCCGATTGAATTGGCACAAAGAATAATATGACATATTTTAAGTGAAACTGGATTAAATGCTTCAGTGGGAATTAGTACTAATAAATTTTTGGCGAAAATGGCCTCTAAAATGAATAAACCAAATGGTTTGACAACGTTGTATCCGTTTGAAATTGAAACCAAATTATGGGGATTACCAATTGATAAAATGCATTATATTGGTAATGCAACAGCTAAATATCTTGTTAGTAAAAATATTTTTACAATCGGTGATTTGGCAAAATTGGTTAATGATTTTGACAAATATACTTTGATAAAAAAAGATTTAGGAATTAGATTGGATGGATATCTTTCTTGCGCATGAGGAAAAACCAAAGATGATGTTAATGTTTCTAATCATTATTTAAAATCAATTTCTTTTTCAAAAACATATTTAATTGATTTAAAAACTCCAGAACAAGTTGTTGACGCATTATTTTTATTAACAAAAACAATCATTTTGAAGTTACAATATCGTGCAATGTTTGCAAAAACTATCTCATTACAAACTAAACCTAATGGAGCACTAAAACCAACAAGGACATTACAAAAAACACTAGATTTTCCTAGTGATGATTTAAATGATTTTTGACCATTGTTAATGAAACTTTTTGATGAATGATATCAAGACCAAGATGTTAGATTTTTAGCTGTTTCAGTTTCAAATTTAGAAAATCGTGTTTTTCGTTATCGACAACTAACTTTGGATGATTTAAATGATGAATCATATAAAAAACATTTAAATAATAAGGAAAATTTATTAATTAATGATTTAAATTTAATTGTTGGTTATGAAGCGCTTTTTACTATGGAACAATTCGAAAAGATAAAAAGATTTAGTGATAAATCGCTAAATCAAAATGACCGAGTAAAGTTTAAAAGGTGAGACAAATATTAAAGGTATAATTAAATTTAAGGAACACAGAGTGAGTAATTTTAAATTGAATAAAAAAGAAAAATATATTTTTGCAACGGATTTAGATGGGACATTTTTATCTGAATATAATTGTGGAATGAGTATTAATAACTATAAAGCAGTTAATAAAATCAAAGAAGCAGGTCATCATTTTATTCTTTGTACAGGAAGATCATGATGATGAACAAAAATGATTTATGAACAACTAGAGTTAACTGATCCAACAATTCATTTTTCTGGCGCATTGACACATAATACCTCTGATCTGGATGTTAAAATTTATCGAAATAATATCCCTAAGGAAGTTGTAAAAAATTTAGTAAAAGAATTAAATTTATTAGAACATGTAGTTGAATTTATTGTTAATGGAAGAAAAAAACAAGCACAATTTACTTTAGGTGATGACATTGATGATTTATTCTTTAATGCATATGAGGTTATTTTTCAATTAAAACATGGAAATAAACATGAGGAATTGATCAAAATAATTGAGAAAAAATTAGGCGAAAAATATTTAATTAGGGTTTGAACACAATCAACAAGCACTAAAAATATTGATTGTGTTATCTCACCAGCTGAAACAAATAAATCTGTTGGTTTGGAATCTATTGCCAAGCAATTAAAAATTCCCCAAAAAAACGTTATTTATTTTGGTGACAATATTAATGATATTGAAGCTTTGGAATGAGCGGGAATGTCATATGTAATGAAAAATGGAATTAAAGAAGCTAAAGACGTTGCTGATGAGGTTTTATTATTAAATAATAATGAGGCTGGTGTCGCTAAAAAAATTATTGAGTTATTAGATGAATAAAATAACTTCTTTAACAAATCCCTATATAAAAAAACTTTTTTTGCTTCGTGATAGAAAAGCAATTTTAAAACACCAACTTTTTTTAATCGAGGGCGAAAATATAATTAAAGAAGCTTATAAATGTGGTTTACTAACAGAATTACTAATCATTAATGAAAAGTCTGGAATTAATTATGATGTTAAAAAAACATTTGTTACGAAGGAAATAATTAATAAATTATCAATGAATAAAACAAATGTTGGAATCATTGGGATTTGTGTTTTTCAACCAAATACTTACGACGTCAATTCTTTCGATAAAATTGTTATTCTAGAAAATGTTAATAACCCAAACAATCTAGGAGCAATTGCAAGAAGCGCTTTAGCATTTGGATTTGACGCTATTTTTCTAATGGGTGAATCTGTTTTTCAATATAATGAAAAAACAATTCGTTCATCTCAGGGTGCCGTATTTACGATGCCAATCATTGAAATTAGTAACTTAAAAAAATTAGATAAATTTACACTTTTTTATTTTATTTTGAATGAAACAGCAAAAAATTATCAAGAAATTGAATTAAACAAAAAAATTGGGTTGGTTTTTGGTAATGAAGCAAAAGGTCTTAGTTCGACGTTGATAAAAAATAATTTTAATAATTCAGTATATATCCCAATTAAAAATATTGATTCACTAAATTTAGCAATTGCTGCAAGCATTGCAATGGTGAAATTTAATTAATATGGAAAAAATAATTTTATTAGTCCATGGATATAAAAGACCAAAGAAACATGACTTTGATCATTTTGAAGAATATGCTAAAGAAAGGGTAAGCATACCATTAAAAAAGATTTATTGATTCGATAACTTTGATAAAAAAACGATGAAAACAAAAGCTTTTATTGAAAATTTTAATTTGGAACTCAAAAAATATCATGACAAGGATATCACTATTATTTCTTATTCTATGGGTGCAAGTTTGGCAATACAACAAGCTTATTTATTTGATAATGTTATACAAATAATTGCGGTTTATCCAACTTTTTTTGTTTACTATTTTGATTGAATAAAACAGTTGAAAAATGTTTATAAAAAGCGCAAGAAAATTAAAAAACAACTTTCTAAAGAGCGATATAAAAGATTACTTTTAATGAAAAAAAGTGGATTATCAGAAAAATATCCAATTCGATTAACCCTACAAATTAATTCCTTGAGAAAAAAACTTGGTCGAAAAAAAATAAAGGCAACAGGAAAACAATTTGAAATATTTCTCAATAATAAAGATGAAATAAACAATACTAATAAATCATTTAAGAAAATTAAAAAACAATTATCAGAAAGAAATAATGTTAATTTTCATTGAATAAATGATTCACATTATTCAACGTTAGATCGAAATCAAAATCACATTTTTGATAAAATAATTGATTTAATTTAAGAAATAAAAACATATCATAATATAATTAAGATAAATAAATAAGATAGATAAATAAGGAGAAATAATGTTAAAAATTATTCAAAATGAAAATGAATTAGATTCAAACCTAGAAGGGAATGAATTATTAATTGTAAACTTTTTCGCACCGTGATGTGGCCCATGTAAAATGTTTGCCCCCGTTCTTGAAAAGTATGCAAATGATAATAATCAATTGGTTTTAAAAATTGATATTGATCAATTTAGTGATTTAGCAATTAAACATAAAATTCAAGGAGTGCCAACAACAGTTATTTTTAAAAATGGCAAAGAAGTTGATCGAACTTCTGGTTTTTTACCACAAAAATCTCTAGAAAATTTTATTCAAAAAAATAAATAATTAAAATTAAAATGAAAAAAACAGCAGAAAAAGAAATTAAATCTTTACAAACTGAATTAAAAAATGTTGAAAATTTAGAACAGCTTAAACAAGTTAAAGCAATGTATCTTTCAAAATCAACATTTTTTAATTCTTTAAAAGACACATTAAAAAAAACAAAAAAGAAAAAGGAATATGGAGAAATTCTTAAGTTTTATTCCAGTAATGTTTATAAATTATTGGAACAAAAAAAAGATGAATTAGAAAATAATTTTTTATTAGAAGAGAAAGAAAACACTTTACTTACGTGTGATCGTATTTTGTTGGAAAGAAAAGAAGGGACAATTCACCCATTATCAGTATTAACATTTCAAGTAATGGATTATTTTGATGAACAAAAATATGAATTTGCCCACGGTGTTGAAGTTGAGATTGAAAAATATAATTTTGATATTTTAAATTTACCTTTAGGTCACCCTTCAAGATCAATGCATGATACTTTTTACTTAGAATCAAATCAATTATTAAGAACGCACTCAACCAATGTAACAGCAAGAGAATTAGAATCACTTAATGGTAAAGAGTTGTCCTCTTATGCGGTTGGAACTGTTTTTCGTAATGATGATAATGATGCAACACATTCTTTTCAATTCAATCAAATTGATATTTTTAGAACTTCACCAATCATTAATCTTTCTAATTTAAAATGAACGCTAAATAGTTTATTAAGAATATTATTTGAAAAAAATTTGGAAATAAGATATCGACCTTCTTACTTTCCATTCACTGAACCTTCGTATGAAGTTGATATTGAATGTCCTCATTGTCATAATAGTGGTTGCCGAATTTGTTCTTATACTGGATGAATTGAAGTTCTTGGTTCTGGAATGTTGCATCCCAATGTTATTTTAAATGTTGGGAAAAATCCTGATAAAATGCAAGGTTTTGCAGCAGGGATTGGTCTTGAACGAATAGCAATGATTAAATGACTAATTTCGGATATTAGAAATTTTTATGTAAATGATTTGTTATTTCTAAAAAATTATAATAAGGAGAAAAAATAATGAATATTTCACGGAAACAATTAGAATATTTTGTTGAAATAAAAGAGTTTTCATTGAAGATTCTAATTGATGCTTTTACTAATCTTGGATATGAAGTTGAAAAGGTATTGACTTTTGGTGATGTTTTTGGCGTTAAATTTGGGAGAATAATTCAATGTCAAAAACACCCAAATGCAGATAATCTTTTTTTACTAAAGGTCCTTACTGATGGCGTAGAATACGATGTTGTTTGTGGTGGTAAAAATGTTGCAGTTGATAAAATAGTTGCTCATGCAATTCCTGGTGCCAAAATTGGAAATGTTATATTAAAGCCAAAAGAACTTAGAGGAATCGTTTCTTATGGAATGATTCTTTCAGTGAGTGAATTAGGAAATTTTAATCCGAATCTTGTTGAAGAAGAGGAAAAAGATAATATTCATATATTTGATGACAAACAAGACTTAACTCTAGATCCTGTTGAAGTTTTAGAGTTACGTGATGTAGTTTTTGATCTTACTATTCTTCCAGATCGGCAATATGCAAGTTCATATCGTGAGATTGCAAGAGAAATGGCAGCATATTTAGAAGTTGAATTTGGTAACGTTAATATTCCATTTCTCCCAAAAGATCTAGACGAAAACGAATATGAAGAACCAAAAATAATTTTGAAAGAAAATGCTTTTAGAGTTAATGTTGTTCACGCTGAATTAACAAATAATGGTAAAACAAAACAATTTATTAAAAATGTTTTGTATAAAGCAAATATCCAGCCTAAAAATACTATTGAGGATGTTTTACTTTATGTAAGGTTGTTAAAAGGGACTGTTTGTTATCTTTTTGATCGTTTAACAAAAGTTACACTTGATGGTCGAACTTTAAATGATGTTGATCTTTTCACTGATAATTTATTACATAATAAAGATAAAAATGTTTCTTTTGTTGCAATTGCAACAAAAGAAAAAGTTGATTTAACTCATGAGAAAAATATTAATTTTCCAACGGGGATTTTGAATAGTCGTGGAAGTTTACATGCTTCAACAAGGATTGCCTCTATTATTAAATATGGTGTTCAATGTAATTATATTGAAGCAATATCACTGAAGGGCTTTGTCAAAACAAAAATTGAAAAGCATTCAAACAATATTATTAAAATGCACAATAGTTTTATTTATAATTATTTAGGGAAAAAAACAAATCTAAAATTATCATTTGAAAAAATGGAAAAAATAGGTTTAATCAAAACCAAAGATGATTGAATTATCCCTTTTTATCGTCCAGATATAACAACTAAACAAGATTTAGTTGAAGAGGTAATGCGCTTTTATGGAATTAACGAAATTGAAGAAAAAGAACCAAAACTAATGCGGAAGATTCCTAAAGTAAATAAAAAAAAGGAAGCCTACAAAATGATTGCAAATCATTTAAGTCATCACAGTTTACATGAAGTCAAAACATATCATTTACTTTCACGTAATAATAACGAAAGACATAATATATGAAATGATAAAAATCCACTTTATTTACGAAGTGATTATAGTGTTAAATACGATACTTTAAGAAGCTCGTTACTTTATAGTTTGATCGATGTTTATAAATATAATTATCGTAAGGAATATCAAGATTTAGGTTTTTTTGAATTATCAAATATTTATTTAGATAATAAAGAAAATTATAATCTTGGAATTATTATTGATGATCGCTTTGGGAAAGATCCAGCAATAATTGTTAAAGAATTTGCGCTTTTAACTTTGGAAAGTTTAGATGTTAAGATTGAACATTTTAAATTTCGTTCAATCGAAGATAATAATTTTAATCCAAATAATTCACTTAAAATTATTCATCGTGGTAAAGAAATTGGCATGGTCGGTGAATTACACCCTTCATTATTAAGGTTACATAAATTTATTCGTTTAGATAAAATTAAAACAAGATTATTTTATGCAGAATTAAATTTGGAAAGAATTTTAAAATAATTTATGCAAACAACTACAACAATTACAAAACAGCATGATAGCAATCATGCTTTTGACAATGAAACCGTTCTAAAAGTTTTATTTAAAAACTCCTTACCTATAGTGATGCTAATGATTGCAAACTCTCTATACACTTTAATTGATGCATTATTGGCAGTTAAATATGTCTCTGTTGATAATGGTTTTGATTATAATGGTGGTGATGTTATTGGAGCAGTTTTCCCACTTGCTCAATTACTTTTAGCTTTTTCAATGATTTATATTGTTGGTTCTGGTCTTTATTATTCAAAGCGATTAGGACAAAAAAAATACGATTCCGCAGAACGTGGAATAGGTCAAGCAATGATGCTTTCTGTCGTGATGGGAGTAATTTTATGGTTTGTTATTTTAGGAATTTCTGGACCATATAGTAATTATGTAATTAAAAATTCGAACTCATTCAATGTAGCAGGGGTTAATCAAACCGCTGCTGCTCACGCCGGAAGAAACTATTTAATTATTATTTCTTTAGCATTAATTCCGCTTTCAATAACTAATATCTTCACCAGGGCTCTTCGCGCCGAAGGAAAAGGATCGGCAGCAGCATTGATTCCAATGTTACCAATTCCAATTAATATCACATTAGATATTTTATTTATGGGGACCCTTGGAATGGGAATTAGTGGAGCAGCTTTAGCAACTTTTTTAGCATCATTATTAACAATGTTTTTCTCCTTTTCATATGTTAAACACCAACAAAAACGAAAAAATACTTATATTAGCTTTGAGTTTAGTAATTGAAAGCCACGAAAAGCAACAATAATGGTAATTTTAGCATTTGGAATGACATCTTTTATTCGAAGGATTGGTTCTGGAGTTGTGGTGATGGTACTCTCCATTAACATAACTCAACTCGGAAACATTGACGTAATTGACGCAACAAATTTAGATCCGGCATTATTCCCACAGTGGGCCGCCATGTTTAATACAATGGCGAGAACACTCACCTTTCAAGTTAAAGTTTCTTTAGGAACCGCACAAGCGGCAGCAATGCTTTGTGCTTATTATTATGGAACCAAAAATTATCACCGAATATTTCAAACATTAGTTTGAGGATTCTTATTTATTTTTATCTCCCAACTGATATTGATTCCAATTTTGGCTGGATCTTCTGGAGGATTACTCCAACTGTTTGGGGTTGATAAATATCAATACAACGCAGAAGGGGTCTTAATACCTGGGAGTTCTGATGCTTTTAAAGTCTATAGAATGGCTTATTTATGAAGTCTATTTTATATCTTCATCAACGCAATAGTTTTATTACCAATTATGTTTTATGCTTCATCAAGAAATAATAAAGCTGCTGCCATCCATGTTTTAATAGTCACTACTATTTTAATTTCTTTCGCCTACATTGCTTCTGCGTCAGTTTCAGCTACTGGCGAAAGAATTACTTTCTTTTGAGTAATGTGTATTGGGGCAATTCTCGCTTCATCAATAACAATGACATTATTTTATTTCCAATTTAAACTCACTAAAGAAATCCTGTTAAATCAAATCAAAAAAGAAAAAGAAATAGTGAACGATAGTAAAGAATTGAAAGAACAATTTGAAAGTGAAAATACAATTCTTTTATCTTAATAAAAATAATATATAATTTAAATTGACATTAAATTTAGAAATTAGAAAGGAAATTATTATGCCAGTTCCATATCGAAGAACCTCTAAAACAAGAAAAGCAAAAAGACGAACGCATCAAAACGCACAAACTCCAACAGTTGTTATGTGTGAAAATTGTGGTGCGAATATAAAACCTCATAGTGTTTGTCCAAAGTGTGGATATTATAAGGGAAAAAAAGTTATTAAAACTAAAGATAGTGAAGAATAATATTAATTTACGTGATGGTCTAGATAATAGACAATTAAGAATTCATTTTCTTTATCAAGTCTATTTATTTAATAATTCCCAAAGCAAAGCAATTGAGGAATTGAGAAATGATCGTTATTATCTTTTTACAAATGACCAAAAAAAAGTCATTATAGAAATATTAAAAAACAAGCAGCAAACTGAAAAAGCAATTTTAAAAGTTTTGCCAACCAATTGAAAATGAATTCGTTTTGGTAATATTGAAAAAGCAATTTTGCTAAACGCTGCAACTGAAATTTTAATATTTAAAAGTAAAAAAGCAGTTGCAATCAATGAAGCAATTATTTTTACGAAAAAATATTGTGATCAAAAAACGCCAGCTTTGATTAATGCAATCCTAGATAATTTAAAAAAAGAAATTTAAATTTCTTTTTTTTAATTTTAAATACCCATATTTATGGGTATTTTTTTACTTAATTCAGGTTGTGGTGATTGGGTTTTATTCCCTAAAAGTAGTATAATAATGGTAGAAAGTGGTAAAGAGTGGTAACAAACTTATTTCCCTTTTGGAACAAATATGATTGGCAATTATCGAAATAAACTTGATATTAAAGGACGATTAATTATTCCCATTAAATTCAGAGATGAATTTAATGGGACAGTAATTGTCTCTTTGGGTTTAGATCAAACTTTGGAAATAAGAAATTCTGAAGCCTTTACAGCCTGAACCAA
>WTBJ01000035.1 GCA_013139135.1 Mycoplasmataceae bacterium
AGAAATATAAATAGTTTTCATTCTTCTTCTCTTTCTTTAATTCTGCAAGAAGTTTATTATTGTGCTTTAGCTTTTTAGGATACATGCAAATATCAATGAGTTTATTATCTTCTGTAATAACTACACAGCCACTAAATGCGTTGTCTACCCCCATTTTATATTTTTTAATCTTAGTCATTGATATCCTTTAATATATTTTTACTTCATTACTTTTCTCTTTTATTCCAGCTCCATCATCCCAAAGACATGTTATTATTCCAGTATTCTCACCATCTCTAATTAAGGATGGTATTATTTCAATTGTATTTTTTTTATCAAAATATTTTTCTTTTTCTATTACGTCTTCATAAGCAGAATATCTATATAAAAATAAGCCTACGTCTGAATCTTGCTTAATCTTCCCGCCACCTGGAAATGATTGAGCATTGGGTCTATAGTCATTTTCTCTTTTTAAATCACTTTTAAGTATTTGATTATAAAGAACAAAAGGACAATTTATAGTTTTTGAAAATGGTCTTAACACTCTATAGCTTTCAAAAATATTTACATTTACATCTTTATCTCCATTATGTATTAACCCAACATAGTCTACTATTACGCATCCTATATCACATTTACTTTGAATTTTAACCTTATTTATCTTTGCAGTTAATTCTTCAATACTCATTTCTGCAACATAATCTATAATAAGATTCCAAGAATTTATTTCTGATTCTGCATCTTTAATAAGATTTTTAAATATATCTTTATTTTTTTCATTTATCTCTAAATTATTTTCAATAAAGAATAATTTTGGATGCTTTATAAATCTTGAGTTAAAATATAATCTTTTATGTTCTGGCTTTCTATCTTGATCCTGTTTTATAATTATAAAAATAAGCCTATCTATAAGCTTTTGCTTTGGCATTTCTAATGAAAAATATATTACTGGCTTTTCATTATTTAGATATTTTTTAATATACCTACATAATGAAACAGTATTTATACATGCAAAAAATGATTTTCCAGTTTTAGAATCAGCTGCTATGCTAATTAATTCACCATCTTTTACTCCATCTATCATGGTATCTAATTTAGAAAAGCCTTTATCTGATGGATGCCAAAACAATGGAAGTCCAGTAATCTTAAACTCTTCTGTTGAATTAATTTTATCTTCTAAATCAGACATTGTTTTATTAATATCAATATCTATTTTTTTAATATCTTTTTTACCAACAACTAAAGAGCTTGCATTTGTGCTTGCTTCCATTATTTTTTGAGATAGCTCGCCTTTTTCTATATACTCTTCAATATTTATAGTAAGGTCATTTACTATTTCTCTTTCTTTTCTCTCTTTATATTTTACGAGAATAGCATCAGCATATGTAATAATCTTTACAGAGCTTGTAATCGTTCCATATCCATTACATATATACTTTACATAATCTACAAACTCATCATTTATTTTATAGCCTTGTTCTTGAATTTTATTTACCAATGTTATATCATCAATATATTTTCCATCTTGATATAAACACTTCATTGCATGATATATATTTGTATGATTTTTATTTGAAAAATGATTTGAATCTACCATATCTGATATTTTACATATTGAATCATTATCTTTAAATATATGAGCTAAAAATCTTGGCTCTAATTCTTCTGCGTTCAATTTATATATAAAATTTGATTTATTGTTTTTACTATTATTTTTACTATTTGACATTGCGACTACCTATTTAAATGCTTGTTTTACTATGTTAAATTATATTTAGGTCTTATACTACCTAAAACTATTTTAATACTTAGCTTTACCTATTAATACATTGAAGTACGACCTCAGATTGAACTATAAAAGAAGAAAAATAAAAGGCTGTGTTGAAATTAAGAAGGAGGTCGCAATAAAGTGTAGACACAGCCAGTAACTTATTCGGTATAAGTCAAACCATTATAATTTATTTATCTATCTTAGTTTTACTCTTAGGCTTAGACTTAGATTTATGTTCTTCTACTAAGATCAGAGCTTCTGTTTCTAAGCAAGCAATATATTTCTTTTCAAACAATCTTCTATATTCTCTGGCTGAATCTCTTATAATTTCTATAGGATTCATTGTTTGCTTTGAGACAGTCAATTCTAAGTTTTTTACAATTTCTTTAGCAAATTCTGATTTATCATTGATGTAGAAATTCTTAGCATAATCATATAATATTGAATCTATTACTAGCCAAATACCAAACTCTTCTAACATAAAGTCTTTTGATACAATAGCCCTATCTTCATTTTTATTATTAAGAAGTCTTGTAAAGTTTGCAAATAGTTTCTTTAAGCTTGTTTTTGAATCATCTGGGACTATATTCATCCATTTCCCTGATTTTACAACAGTTAATTCATCACCAATGTCTTTTGTAGAAATAATAAATTTTAAACTATCGTCTCCTATAAATTGAATTGGTTGCTCGTATTTGTGTTGATCTTCAAATTTTATATTTGATATAGGATTTCCAGTTGATGCAATTGTAAAACTTATATCTGATATAATTCTTTTTACTTGTGACATTTTATTATTTTTCTCCTTCTCTGTTTAAGTCTTAGAGTTTAAATAAAGAGTTTAAATAAAGACTCTAAATAAAACCTTGTATAATTATATTATAACATAGTATTTATTTAGAGTCAAGTATCTATCTATATATTTATTCTCCTACTTCATCACTTAAGTCTAAGTCTAAATCATCCAAGTCTGCATCAGATATTAAATCATCATCTAGGTTAATATCATCAATTACAACTTCTTTTTTGGCTTTAGTATTAGTCTTAGTCTTTACTTTTTCTTCTTCTGACTTTACGGTTTTTTCATTAATCTCTTTAACTGGTTCTGTTTTTTCTGTAACTGTCTTAGAAAAAACAAGCATATCTTCTACATCATCACTTAGGTCGTCACTTACTTTAATAACCTCTTGACTACTTGCTTTAAAAGCATTTTTCTCTTTTGTAATCTTTACCCATAGAAGCTTTAAGTCAAACCTAATTGTATTATCTTCGCCAATTTTTTTACTTATTCTTGGTGTGATTTCAAATACAATATCAGCAGTATCTCCACCACTACAATATAGTTGGGTCTCAATTCCAGTTTTTGGATTAATAAATGTTGTGCTTTGTACTCCATCTCTGGTCTTTACAACTGGAACTACATATACTTCGCCTTCTCCAAGTTTATATTGACTCAACGCATACGTACATCTGTTAATAAGCTTGTTTGCCTCTTCTGTTGCTCCAGCTTTATTTAGTCTACTAAACTCTAATAAAATACCAGGAGAGCCTTTGTCACGAGAATCTAATTTTTCCTGAATGCTATTTGCGACACTATCTAAATCTGTATCTCGATATTCTGTTACTAATTCTTCAAGAACTTCTCTAGCCATTTTATCACTAAATGTTTTCCATTGAAAACTCAATAGTTTAAAATCATCTTTTTCTTTCAATGGATTAACAACAGTTACACTCTTATCTGTTAGTCTAAATGGCTTTCCAGCTTTTTCAGCTTCATCTTTTTTTTGTTTAAGGTAATTGGTCCTTGCTAATTCTTCAAGTTTTTCAAGTTTTCCAGAAAAATGTCTATCAGATTCTGAATCATAATCAATATTAAAACTTGCACCTTGACCATACTGTGGATTTTTCTTTGAAATGCTTCTAAGTCCAAAGAACCCAACATTTACATTTTTTAACTCTACTCTTGTCATTTTTAATTTTCTCCTTTTCTTAATCTTAATTTTTAACATTTAATGACCGCTTATATTAATAATACACTAAATAATATATTTGTCAAGCAATCTTTTAAAATAATATTTTAGATCTTAAATCTAAGATCTAAACTTATAATATTAGATTTACTGTTAAGAGTATAGCATTAATATATTATAATGTCAATCTTATTATTAAATTATTATATTTAAATCTTAAATTAATAATATTGAGATATAGTTATTATTATAATTTAACTATAATCTTAAGATATAACTATTAAATTATATTAATAATACTATCTTAAGATTATATTAATATAAATATTATAATATTATAGTTATTTAAATAATAATTAATTATATTATATTAATAATCTTAAAGTTATAATTTAAATATATTATTATAAAGATATATCTTAAGATATTATATTAGTATAATTATAATAATATATTCTTAACAGTATTATAGTTGCTAATATATTAGTTAGTAATCAGAGTCTTATATATACATTAATTTTTAAAATCTTACAATGGTTTCTTGACATATTGTAAGTATTGGTGTATAGTATAATTAATAGATAAAATTTTACATAACATAAGGCAGACAAATTTATGATTACAGTAGTTACTGGTCCAATGAGAAGTGGAAAAAGCGAATTTATTATCAAATTATTAAACAGTAATGAGTTTGATAATAAAAATATTAGAGTTTTTTACCCTAAAATAATGGAAAAAGAAAATGGTTTTATAACATCTAGTGATGGCTCAAGATATAAAGCTATTCCAATATCTGACATTATAAATATTTATCCATTCGTAGTAAATACAAATATTGTTGTCATTGACGAATTTCAATTTATAGATAATTTAAATTACGAAAGCAGACTTGACTTTTTTAATTTTATAGAGTATTGTATTAGTAATGATATTAATTTAATTTTATCTGGACTTGATTTAGATTTTAGAAGCCAAGGTTTTGAAATAGTAAAAGAGGTATTATGTATAGCAGATAAGGTTATTAAACTAAACTCTAATTGCGACTATTGTGATTCAAAATTAGGAAGAAGATGTATTAGATATGTTAATAACAAGGTAGCAAATCATAATGATGAAGTCATACAAATGGAAACAGAAGATATTAAATATAAAACAGCATGTGTTAAATGTTATAAAAAAATCTATAGATAAAGATAAATTTGACTTACTATCTATTGAAAGCAAGTATATATTTAATGAGTTATCAGACATTAAACAAAAATACATAAATATAGATTATAATGCTTTAAAGTCTAATGAATTTGTATCTGAATTAGAAATAGAATTAGAGTCAGAAGATAGTATTAATTCTATAAAAAACAATATTAATAAGAAAAATATAACTCTAAGTAAATTGGATGAATATTATATATCTTTATCTGATAGCCTAGAATATTTAAAAGTGAATGGAGAAAATATAGACTTTGTATTAAAAAGCAATATAAATATAGATTCTTCAACACATATAGATGCATTCCAATTAAAAATAAACATAGAAGAGTTGCTTGATAAAATACATGATTATATGTTTAAAATAGAAGATATTACTGATTTAATTTTATCATTTAGTATAGATACGGATGAAGACAAAGATAAAGATAAATAAGAAGGAAAAGTCGTGATTAGTAAAACAGATATAGATAAAATTAAAAAAGGGATTGACCCATTAGAAATATACTCAAGATATATGAGTTTAAAAAGAACTGGTAACAATTATTTTGCATGTTGTCCATTTCATGGGGAAAAAACAGCGAGTCTAAGTATAAGCATAAGAAGAAATTTTGTATTTAAATGCTTTGGGTGTTCAACTGGTTCTGACTTTATAGGATTTTACCAAAAGATAGAAGGCATCAGCTTTACAGACGCATGTATTAAACTAGCTGATGAGTTTAATATAGACATAGAAATAGACGAGAATATAAAAAAATCTATTTCTATTAAAAAAATATTATCTAAGATAAATTATCACACAATGAGTTATTATAGGAGCAACCTAGCCTATGCTCCAACAGCATATGAATACCTAATAGATGAAAGAGGTATAAGTTCTGATATTATAAAGCAATTTAAAATAGGATGTACTTCTAGCGTAAGTTATAGTGATAGCTTTAACAAGTATAGAAAACTAACAAATGTACTTGGATTAACAATAGAAAAGAATGACAAAGTATATGATTTTTTTAATGGTAAGAGATTAATCATTCCATTTGAAGATGAATATAATAATGTATTAGGGTTCAATAGTAGGGCATTAGATGATTCTGTAAAATATATTAATTCTAAAGAAAGTGTATTATTTGATAAGAAAAATGTATTATTTGGAATCAACCATGCGATAAAAGAGATAAAACTTAGAAAATCTGTTATTATAGTTGAGGGTATATTTGA